>NZ_BAABCQ010000228.1:0-9583 GCF_039539045.1 Streptomyces marokkonensis | reverse complement strand
CGGACACAAGAGGTCAACCGACCAAACAGATCCGGTCAAAGCGACACTTGTCACTTTGACCGGATTTTTGTCGCGGTGGACGTGATCCGGCCCTCTGCGGGTTCGCAGTGTTGCTCCGGTTGGGGGGCGGTGGGGTGGATCAGTTACCGCGGTCACCGTCGGCCCGCCAGGGTGGACACCGCCGCGTCGAGGCTCGCCGTCAGATGGCCTCCGACGTGTCGGCGGGTCCACGTCAACTGCTCGGAGGAGTAGCGTCGGGGCACGGCCTCGACCAGCATGATCAGGTACAGATAGCAGCGGTACAACTCCAGGCGCAGACGTACCGAGTCGGTGAACGTGGCGTCGCCCCCGGCCGCCGCGTACCCGGCGAGGAAGTCGGTGTCCTTCTCGATGTCGTCGAACAGCGAGAGTGAGACGAACTCAGCGACCGGGTCGCCCCAGAACATGCGCTCTGCGTCAATTACGCCGCTGAGTCCTCTGGCTCCCTCGGCTCCGTCGAGCAGCAGGTTCCCCTGCCACAGGTCGAAGTGGACGAGAACGGGACGGGTCACCTCGTCGAACACGTCCCCGGCTGCGACGATCACCTGCCGTACCTTCTCGACGGGGCGCGGCAGTTCCACTCCGTAGGCCACCGCGTCGTTCAAAACGGCGTCGGTCATGGCGGTGAAGGCCCCCCTCCAGTCGTCGGCCGCAGGGCCGAACGGCTGGGCGGGATAGCCGAAAGCCGGTCCCGTCACGGTGTGCAAACGGGCGACGACCTCGCCCAGCTCTCGCCGCGAACTCGCCCGTTCACCGGGCGCCAGAGACGCGTCCGCCTCGTGCCACGGGACGCCGGGGCGTTCGGACATGACGAGGCCCGACACGACGGGCGGCTCGGCCGAGGTCTCCACGTGGACCAAGCGGGGAACCGGCACCCCCGGCACGTCCCGCACCGCGGTGTAGTACGCGACCTCGCCGCGCAGCAGATCGTGCTCGTACCGCAGCGTGGACCCGCGGCGCGGGGAAGGCGGGGCTACGAGCGCAAGCCGGCCTACCCGGCTCTGGAGGCCAGTTCCGACCGACGGGCCCTGTGGTGACCGCGCCCAGAGCGGCTCCCGTGCCGATGACGAGCCACCTTCGCCGACGTGTGTACGGCCGTCCCAGCAGTGGGGAGAACACGCCACTGACGCTGCCCTGTTGAGGACCCACGGGTTCCGACATGGAGGGATCCTGTGACCTGGGGCGGTCGCTGGTCCGCACCCGTTGTCACACGGTGAGCGAACGCTCAGCGTGCGAACGGTGCTGGTCACCGGGTGGTCGGGAGGCCGAAACGGGAAGGGGAGCAGTGCCGTTCGGCATTCCCGGTTCTCCGGGCGCGCCGGCGACGCCGTGGAAAACCCGGTGTGGGGCCGCTCCCGTCCTCCCTACACTCACCACGACACCGAGAACGAGTGAGGGGGGCCGGACCGTGCGTATCCGTACCGCTGCCGTCGTCCCCCCGCCCCGGTACGAGGTGATCCTGGTGTCCTCGGGTGTCCGGTGCCCGCTGCGCGGCCGGCACCGGATGCCCGCGACGAACCGCTGACGCGCCGTCGCTCCTGCCGTTCCACGGTGGGCCGTCTCCGCGTCCTGTCCTCGTCCCGGGAATCGCGCCGCCCTGTTCACGCGACAGCGAAAGGCCACGGGCCGTGCGCACCCACACCAACCCTCTCACCACCGTCCGCAACCTGGGCATCCTCGCCCACGTCGACGCCGGCAAGACCACCGTCACCGAGCGCGTCCTCTACGTCACCGGCACCACCTACAAGCGCGGTGAGGTCCACGACGGCACCACCGTCACCGACTTCGATCCGCAGGAGCGCGATCGCGGCATCACCATCTTCGCCGCGGCGGTCAGCTGTTCCTGGGACGGTCACCGGATCAACCTGATCGACACCCCGGGGCACGTCGACTTCGCCGACGAGGTCGAGCGCTCCCTGCGCGTGCTGGACGGCGCGGTCGCCGTGTTCGACGCCGTCGCCGGTGTGGAACCGCAGAGCGAGTCGGTGTGGCGGCAGGCCGACCGGCACGGTGTGCCGAGAATCGCGTTCGTCAACAAGATGGACCGGGCGGGAGCCGACCTCGACACGGCCGTCGCCTCGATCCGCGAGCGGCTGCACCCGGTTCCCCTGGTCGTGCAGCTGCCCATCGGTACGGAGGACGGCTTCACCGGCGTCGTCGACCTGCTGCGCATGCGTGCTCTGACGTGGGCCGACGGCGCGGAGGCGGCTGAGGAGGGGCCGGTGCCCGACGCCCTGCGCGAGGAAGCGGTACGCAGGCGGCGACTGCTGGAGCAGGCGGTGGCGGAACGCCACCCGGCCGCGCTGGAGGAGTTCTGCGACCGGCAGACGCTCGGCGCAGCCACCCTCGCCGCCGCCCTGCGCGACCTGACGCGCGGCGGCGACGGAGTGGTGGTGCTGTGCGGCTCCGCCTACCGCAACCGTGGTGTCGAACCACTGCTGGACGCCGTAGTGACCTACCTGCCGTCGCCGTTGGACGTACCTCCGGTACGCGGCACCCACGACGGCACGGAGCAGGACCGGCCCGCCGACCCGGCGGCACCGATGGCGGCACTGGCGTTCAAGGTGAACGCCACCCCGACGGGACGGCTGACGTACCTGCGGGTGTACTCGGGCACGCTCGAGAAGGGAGACACCGTGTGGAACGCGGGCACGCGCCGCACCGAGCGCATCGGCCGCATCCTGCGAATGCGGGCCGATCGCCACGACCCGCTGGAGCGGGCCGTCGCCGGGGACATCGTCGCGGTGGTCGGGCTGAAGTCGGCCCGCGCCGGCTCGACGTTGTGCGCGCCGGGCGCCCCACTCGTCCTGGAGCCCGCGGGTGTGGCCGAGCCGGTCGTGCACGTGGCGGTGGAGGCCCGTCGCTCCAGCGACACCGACCGGCTGGCCTCGGCGCTGGCCCGGCTGACCGAGGAGGACCCCTCGCTGGCCGCGCGGACCGACCCGGAGACCGGGCAGACCGTGCTGTCGGGCATGGGCGAACTGCACCTGGAGGTGGCGGTGGAGCGCGTCCGGAGTGAGCACGGCATCGAGGTCGCAGTCGGCCGCCCGGGCGTGGCATACCGGGAGACGGTCGGTGCGGGCGTGTCCGGTTTTGTCTTCCGGCACGTCAAACAGGACGGCGGCGCGGGCCAGTTCGCGCATGTCGTACTCGACGTGGAGCCGTGGCAGGAGGAGACGGAGGCAGGCTCCGAGGAAGGCGGTTTCGTGTTCCGCTCGGCCGTCGTCGGCGGGTGCGTGCCGCGGGAGTTCGTCCGGGCCGTCGAGGTCGGCTGCCGGGACGCACTGGCAGCGGGCCCGCTCGGCGGGCACCCGGTGACCGGCCTGAGAGTAACGCTCACCGACGGCCGGACCCATGTGAAGGACTCCTCGGACACGGCCTTCCGCACCGCGGGCCGGCTCGGTCTCCGAGACGCCCTACGCGCCTCGGTGATGGTCCTGCTGGAGCCGGTCGTCGAGGTCACCGTCACCGTGCCCGAGGACGGGGTCGGCGGCGTGCTCGGCGACCTGGCCGCCCGCCGCGGCCGGGTCACCGGCTCCGACACGCGGGGCGGTGCGGCGATCCTCACGGCCACCGTGCCGCTGGCCGAACTGTTCGGCTACGCGACCCGTCTGCGCAGCCGCACCCAGGGCCGAGGCACCTTCACCGCCCGGCCCACCGGCTACGCACCGGCACCGGCACCGCCGGCGACACCGGCGCGGTAGCGTGCCGGGCTGTTCCCTCCCGCGCGGGAGGGAACAGCCCCGGACCGGGCGGCGGGTCAGGAACAGGACACCACCGCCGGCAGCACGGTCGACGTCCGCGAAGTCGGCGCGCCGTCTCGTCGATGACACATGCGTACTGTCTCGCCGAGCACGGGGCGGGAACCGGAGAGGGGCCGCCTGCCCCTCTCCGGCGTGCCCGTTCGTCAAGGCGCGGCAGGCGCGGACCGACCCGGCAGGCGCGAACAACCCGACCGGGACGACACGTTGGGAAGTGGGCGGTGCGGCATATTCCGCTGAGCCGGACGGAATAATCGCATACATGCCAAAGATGGCGCGTAACACGCTGATCGTCGTCCTCCTGATCTGGAGCGGGTTCGCCTACCCGTGGTTCGACAGGGGCTGCGACATCGCGGAGGCGTACACGGCGGTCTTCGAGTACGGGGTGCCGCAAGGTCTTGAGCCCTTCCCGGCCTGCTACGGCTGAGAACCCGATCCGGACCTTGACGTTGCGCTGAAACCGGTCGCTACTTGTGCAGTGGACGTTGGGCGGCTGTCCATGTCTGTGTCAGAAGTGAACGGAGAGGATGGCGCATGTTCGTCCCCGGTCTTCGATCCATACGGTGCAGATGAAGAAGAGGCAGATGAAGAAGAGACTGTGCGGTGCGGCTGTCGTCCTCGGGGTCCTGGTCACGGCGGGCGCACTACCGGCGCAGGCGTCGGCACCCACCGTCCAGCCAGGCCGACATGCCCTGCCCCTGGGCCCCACGGACCTGTCCGAGACCCGTACCACCACGACACTCCAGCCGGGCGTCACCCTCACCCGCATCGTGCGCGGCGCCGAAGACCCGTCGCTCGACCCGGCACTGCACTGGACGGTCGAGGTCTCCATCCCGGGCGGCGACACGTCGCCGGACCCCGACGCGCCGCCGACCGCGCTGAAGGACTGGGCGAGCGCCGACGAACTGGCCGGCGAGCTGAAGCGGGACGGCTTCCAGGCCCGGGTGGAACAGGTGGCCACACCGAAGACCGCCGACTACGCCGGCGGCACCCTCGGTTGGCGGGTCCGCATCGGAACGTACGAGTCCCAGTCCGCCGCGACGACCGAACGCACCCGCCTCCGGGCGGCCGGCTACTCGGGATCCGCCGTGTACACGGGCTGGGACGGTGACGCCACGGACCGCGGCCCATGGCGCGTCGACGTGCTCACCATCGACCCGCGCAGGTTCCGCGGGAGCCTCGACGCATCGTACGGGCCCGATCTGGAGCAACGGGAGACAACCAGCGAACTGTCGAAGTCGGCCGACGCCACCGCCGCGGTCAACGCCGGATTCTTCGTCCTCGACCCCAAGGCGGGCGCGCCGGGCGACCCGGCAGGCGTGGGCGTGTACGACGGACGCCTGCTGAGCGAGTCGGTGGCCGGCCGCCCCAGCCTGGTGATCCGCGACAACGGCCGACGAACGGAGGTCACCCGTCTCACCTGGCGAGGCCGGATCACAGGTCGCGAGTCCACCCTGCGCCTGAACGGTGTCAACCGCGTCCCCGGCCTGATCCGGAACTGCGGCGGCACCGAGGGTGACGCCCCCACCTCCCTGCCCCTGCACGACGTGACGTGCACCAACCCCGACGAACTGGTCGCCTTCACACCGGACTACGGCCGGCACACCCCGCAGGGCGACGGTCTGGAGGCCGTACTGGACGCCCACGACCGGGTCGTGGAGCTGCGCTCACCACGAGGCGGAGAACTCCCGCCGGGCGGCAGCTCCGTCCAGGCGACCGGCCGACGTGTCGCCGACCTGACCACCCTCGCGCACACGGGCCACCGGCTCCGCGTCAGCACGACCCTGCTCGACGAACGCGGCCACCGGGTCTCACCCTCACCCCGGACCGACATCCTGAACGCGGGTCCCGAACTCGTCCGCGACGGACAGCTCCACGTCACGCCCGCCACCGACGGCATGGTGCGCCCCGACGACCCGAGCTGGTACTACGGCTGGGTCCACAAGCGCAACCCGCGCACCCTGGCGGGAGTGGACGCCGCCGGCCGCACCGTCCTCGTCACCGCCGACGGCCGCAGCACCGACGCCCTCGGGCTCAGCATCGGCGAGAGCGCGAGGGTGGCCAAGTCACTGGGTCTGCGCGACGCGGTCAACCTCGACGGGGGCGGCTCGACGACGATGGTGGCGCACGGCGACGTGATCAACGCCCCGTCGGACGCCGCAGGCGAACGGCCCGTCGGTGACGCGCTGTTGGTTCTGCCCCGCAGGCGCGGGGACTGACGTCCGGATTGCCGCACGGAGACTCGGAGACCCGCAGACACACGTCCCGGAGTCCGGAGTCCCGCAGAACACGAGGCCCGAAGACCCGCCCCAGCGCGACGAACCCACCCCAGGGAGCCGCCATGTTCGCGAACGTGCCAACCACCCTGACCCCCCTCAGAGTCAGGGTCCTCCTGATCCTGACCGTCCTACTGGCCACCCTCGCACCAACCGCCCCGGCACTGGCCACCGGGCAGCAGCCCGCCGCCCGTCCCGGCGCCGAAGTCGTCGCCGTCACCCAGGTGGCGGACCGGCAGGTCGACCTGTCGGTCCGCTCGACGGCCCTCGGTGGCCGCACGGTCGACGTCCGCCTCCTGACCCCGGACGGCTGGAACCCGCACGACCGGCGCCGACAGCACTGGCCCACCCTCTGGCTGCTGCACGGCTGCTGCGGCGACTACACGTCGTGGACGAGCATGACGGACGTCGCGCAGACCGACAGCCTGCGCGACGTCCTCGTCGTCATGCCCGAGGCCGGCTGGAACGGCTGGTACAGCGACTGGTGGAACCACGGCGAGGGTGGCGACCCCGCGTGGGAGACCTTCCACACCGTGGAGCTGCGCCGCCTCCTGGAACGCGACTGGGGCGCCGGTAACGACCGTGTGGTCGCCGGCCTGTCCATGGGCGGCCAGGGCGCCCTGCTGTACGCCGCCAGGCACCCCGGTATGTTCAAGGCGACAGCGGCCTACTCCGGCTCCGCGCATCCACTCCTGAACGACGAGTCGGTCAACCGCATCATGGGCTTCTTCGCCGGTCAGGGCGACGACCCGCTCCGCGTCTGGGGCGACCCGGTCGCCCAACGCCGGATATGGCAGGCCCACGACCCCTTCCACCTGGCCGGACGACTCAGGTCGATCCCGGTCTACCTGTCCTGCGGCGACGGCACCGCGGGGCCCTTGGACCCACCGGGCGCAACCAGCGCCCTGGAGGCCGACTTCAACCGGCAGAACCATGCCCTCGCGGCGGAGCTGAAGCGAGTGGGGGCGCGGCACCTGACCACCAACTTCTACGGCCCCGGGACCCATGGCTGGGCGTACTGGGAGCGGGAGTTGCACGCTTCACTGCCGATGCTGCTGAGGGCGCTGGGCAACGGCCACTGAATGGGCGACGGCGACGGCCACGGCCGTCCAAGGGCACGGCACGACCGGCGGCGACCACCGCCGACCGGCACGTCAGTGCCGGGGCCGGTCAGTGCTCTGGCCGGTCAGTGCTCTGGCCGGTCAGGTTCTCGGATCGGTCAGCGTCACCGGGCGGTCGGGCCCGCGGTACGGCAGGGTCTGGCTGTAGACGACGCTGGTGGTCGTACTGCCGAAGCCGGCCAGCTCGTCCATGAGGGTCTCCAGATGCCCCATGGAGGTCGCGGCCACCTTCAGGGTGTAGCAGTCGTCCCCCGTCGTACGCAGACACTCCAGGATCTCGTGTCGCTCGTCGAGCAGCCGCCGTAGTGGCTGGTGGTGGTTGCCCGGGTACTTCAGGCGGACGACGGCGAGCACCGGGTAGCCGACCTTCGCCAGGTCGACCGTCGCCCGGTAGCCGGTGATGACACCCAGCGCCTCCAACTGGCGGACCCGTTCGGTGGTGGCGGACGGGCTGAGATTCACGCGCCGTCCCAACTCACTGAGGGACACGCGGGCTTCCTGCTGCAACTGGCTGATGATCGCCCAGTCGACGTCGTCGAGATTCGCGGTCATGGCGCGATCCTACCGGCAGTTTCACGGCAGAAACCCGTGAGGACCAGGAGAACTCTCTTCATTCCCTCGTGGTCGCGGGGATAGCCTCCAGCCATGGAACTTGGCGTCAACGTACCGAACTTCGGACCCGGGACCGACCCCGGTGTACTGCGAGAGTGGGCCCGGACCGTGGAGGGACTCGGCTTCGGACTCCTCATGGTGTCGGACCACGTGACCGTCACGCCCGACGTGGCCGAGCGGTACCCGGAACCGTTCTACGAGCCGTTCACCACACTGTCCTGGCTGGCCGGCCTGACCACCAGGGTGCGCCTCGGCACGACCGTACTCGTCCTGCCCTACCGGCCACCGCTGCTCACCGCCCGCATGGTCACCAACCTCGACCGGCTCAGCGGAGGCCGGCTCGTGCTGGGAGTGGGCGTCGGCTGGGCGCGCCAGGAGTTCGACGCGCTCGGCGTACCCTTCGGCGCACGCGGCAGACTCACCGACGAGCACCTGGAAACTCTGCGGAGCAACAACCCCACCTCCGTGCCCATCTGGGTCGGCGGCAACAGCGAGGCCGGTATCCGGCGGGCCGTCGGACGCGGTGACGCCTGGCACCCGTTGCACGGCACCCTTCCGTGGATGCGCTCGGTCCTGGCCCGCCACACCCTGCCGGGGTTCGCTCCCCGCATCGCCCTGAGGCTGACCGGCACACCCGTCGACGACCCCGAGCGCATCGCCGGCGTCGGCACCCTCGAACAGGTCCTCGACGACCTCGACCAGCTGCAAGCGCTCGGCGCCGAAACCGTCGTACTCGACCCCTACCCCGGAGACCCCGAGGAGACCCGGCGGCCCGACGCGGCCTGGCAGGCGCTCACCGCCGTCGCCACCCATCGAAGGACGGCATCGTGATCACCTCCGCCGACGAGGCACTCCTGCGCCGCGCGATCGCCGTCGCGGCCCACGCAGTCACCCTGGGAGACGCCCCCTACGGTTCCCTCCTCGCCGCACCGGACGGCACGGTCCTCATCGAGGCCCACAACACGGTCCGACGCGACGACGACATCACCGCCCACCCGGAACTGAAGCTCGCCCGCTGGGCAGCCCGCGAACTCACCCCCGACGCCGCCTCCCGCACCACCCTGTACACCAGCTGCCAGCCCTGCGGCATGTGCGCCGGCGCCCTCGTCCGCTCCGGCCTCGGCCGTGTCGTCTTCGCGATCTCCACCGAGCAGCTCGTCGAGCTCAACCCCCAGTCGGGTGCCTGGCCGACGATCCCGCACGACGGACCGGCACTGCTCCCCGAAGCCCGCGCGCCGCTCGACGCGTACTACCTGTCCTGACGGCCGCGAGACAGGGCCCGGCAAGTCCGGTCCCGGCCCGCATGCCCGGCAATTGGTACGACGACCTTCCCGCGCCCGCCGGTGGCAGTGTGAACGGCCCTCTCTTCGCTCTGGCCGATGCGCAGACGTGGCCGAACCGAGCAGCGCCGCTACGGCGCCGCGTACCGCAGACTGCGCGAGTTCGAGGAACGGACGCGGCGGTTCGCCGAGCTCAGCAGGGAGGCGGCCGAGCCGACCCGTGACGGCATCGGCAGCGGAGCGGGTCGACCGTGGGAATGACGTGTGGTCACCAGTCGCGCATCCTGCCGGTCCAGGGCGGGCCTCTCGGCCAGGGAGGTGATGCGTCGGGGACATGCGGGGGGATACGGCGGCGAGCCGGGCGCCGTGGTCGGGCCGTGGTCGGTGATGTCTGCCTCGTGCCGCTGCGGGGATGGCGGCGCGAGGTCGCAGTACGGGCACCGGGCGCCACTCGCTTG
Organism: Streptomyces marokkonensis; assembly: GCF_039539045.1. NCBI lineage: Bacteria > Bacillati > Actinomycetota > Actinomycetes > Kitasatosporales > Streptomycetaceae > Streptomyces > Streptomyces marokkonensis. The sequence continues at coordinate 36 of NZ_BAABCQ010000228.1, read as the reverse complement.
TGCCGGGTCCGTGATGAAACCCGGGGCTGTCGGTGA
>NZ_BAABCQ010000227.1:0-9617 GCF_039539045.1 Streptomyces marokkonensis | reverse complement strand
CCGTGCATGATCCGATACAGACCGGCCTGTAGCGGTGGGCGCTAACGGTGATCGAAAGGTGACCGGATACGCTGACTCGAGTGGTGGCAGCGACCTATCGACAAACCAGGTAATCGCCAGTAGACACCAGCAGACAGGAGACCCCTCGTGACCGTCGTCGGGCCGTTCGGGCTGAGCGTGCGGGACCAGGCTCTGGAAGCCGATGTCCAGACCGGATTGGTCGCTGTCGAGGAAGGGTTGCTTGAGGCAACTAAAAGCGAGGTGCCGTTCATCACGGAGGCCGCCCAGCATCTGGTGCGGGCCGGTGGCAAACGATTCCGGCCACTCCTGGTGATGCTCTCGGCCCAGTTCGGCGACCCCTACGCCCCCGGGATCGTGCCCTCGGCCGTAGTCGTGGAGCTGACCCACCTCGCCACCCTCTACCACGACGACGTGATGGACGAGGCCGCCGTGCGGCGTGGCGTGGCCAGCGCCAACACCCGCTGGGGCAACTCGGTCGCGGTCCTCACCGGCGACTTCCTGTTCGCCCGCGCCTCCCAGATCCTCGCCGACCTCGGGCCCGAGGCGGTCCGCGTGCAGGCCCTGGCGTTCGAGCGGCTGGTCACCGGTCAGATCCTGGAGACGGCGGGTCCGCAGGACGGGCGTGACCCGGTCGACCACTACCTGGACGTGCTGGGCGGCAAGACGGGATCGCTGGTGGCGGTCTCCTGCCGGTTCGGCGCGATGATGTCCGGCGCCGACGAGACGGTCGTGGACGTGCTGACCCAGTACGGCGAGCGGCTCGGCGTGGCCTTCCAGCTCGCGGACGACGTCCTGGACATCGCCTCCGACTCCCACGAGTCGGGGAAGACGCCCGGGACCGACCTGCGCGAGGGCATTCCGACCCTTCCTGTACTGCGGCTGCGTGAGCGGGCGGCCCGGCTGGGCCTCGCCGAGGACATCGCCCTGTGCGAGCTGCTGGACACCGACCTGAGCGACGACGCGCGGCACGCGGAGGCGCTGCGGCTGCTGCGCGACCACCCCGCGCTGGAGCAGGCACGGCGGGACACGGTCCGGTATGCCAAGGAGGCCCGGGCGGCGCTTGCTCCGCTCAGGGAGTGTGAGGCGAAGGCCGCGCTGGTGGAGCTGTGCGACGCAGTGGTGCACAGGGCCGGCTGAGCCGCTGAGCCGCCCAAACGCGTTCTCCGCCCCCTACGGGCCGGGGGAGTCGCAACCCCTCCGTGTCATCCCGCAGGAGTAGGCGGAGTTGAGCCCGCGGTCTGACGATTCCCCTTGACGGATTTGGTCAGATGGACCCACGGAAAACACCAATCCTCACCGATTCGGGTGAGAATGGCGGCTCACGGGTGACGAGTGCGAGGTCTCGAGACAGCCGCCGCCGACGACGGAGGTAGGGCACACATGGCACCGATCGATTCCGACGACAACACGACCGCCGGGACGGACGAGGACCTGTCGGCAGGGCGGCGCAGGGCCGCGCGGTACGTCGTCCCGGTCGCGGTGATGGGGGTGGCGGCCGCGACGATCGGCCTCGTCCCGGCGATCGCCGACTCCGGGGACCCCGACCTGCCGAAGGTCACGGCGGCGCAACTCATCGAGAAGATCGCCGAGTCGGACGTGCAGCAGCTGTCCGGCACGGTCAAGATCACGACGGACCTGGGCCTGCCGGACCTCGGCGGTCTGGAGAGCGGTCTGATGTCGGGAATGGCCGGCGGTCCGGGTTCGGGCGGGGACGAGGACGGCTCCGCCGCCGACCCGTCGGCCAAGCTCACCGGGCTGGTCACCGGCACCCACACGCTCCGGGTCGCCGCCGACGGCCCCGACCGGCAGAAGCTGTCGATCCTGGAGAACGCCGCCGAGTACAGCCTCATCCACAACGGCAAGGACGTCTGGGGCTACGACAGCGAGTCCAACGAGGTCTACCACTCCACGGTCTCCGGCAGCGCCGAGCAGCCGGAGAAGGAGGTGCCGGCCACGCCGAAGGACTTCGCCGACCAGGCCCTCAAGGCGGTCGACGACACCACGTCCGTGACCGTCGACGGCACCGCGCAGGTGGCGGGCCGGGACGCCTACCGACTGGTGATCAAGCCCAAGCAGTCCGGTTCGACCGTCGGCGCGGTCACCGTCGCGGTGGACGCCAAGACCGGCACGCCCCTGAAGTTCACGCTGACCCCGGCGAGCGGCGGTGCCGCCGTCGTGGACGCGGGATTCACCAAGGTCAGCTTCGCGAAGCCGGACGCGTCGACGTTCGACTTCTCCCCGCCCAAGGGCGCGAAGGTCACCGAGGGCGACGAGGTGGCCAAGGCGCCGGAGCGCGGACGGGAGGCCGAGGGTGACCTCGCCAAGGAGCTGGAGGGCCTGAAGGAGACGGGAGGCCTGAAGGAGACGGGCGGCCTGGAGGAGACGGGCGGCCTGGAGGTCATCGGCGAGGGCTGGAACTCGATCGCCACCTTCGACACCGGCGGTCAGAGCGGCCTGCCCACGGCCTCGGCGGGCGGGGATCTCGGCGGCTTCCTCGGTTCCTTCGGCGACCAGGTGAAGGGCGACTTCGGCTCCGGCACCGTGTTCAAGACCCGCCTGGTCAACGCTCTGATCACGGACGACGGCAAGGTCTACGCCGGTGCGGTCACCAAGGACGCGCTGGTGAAGGCGGCCGACGCGGCGAAGTAGTCCGGGCATCGTCCCGTACGACGATGAGGAGAGGGAGCCGATGGCCGAACCGTCCGCCACGGAAACGCAGAGCGCGGGCCAGGTGAGCCCGGGTCCGGTGAGTCCGGGTCCGGTGAGTCCGGACCAGGGGAGCGGCGTGGTCGGTGCCGTCATCGCCACCCGCGGGCTCACCAAGCGCTACCGCGGCGGACAGCTCGCCGTCGACGGTCTGGACCTGACCGTTCCGGCGGGCAGTGTCTTCGGCTTCCTCGGCCCCAACGGCTCCGGCAAGACCACCACCATCCGCATGCTGATGGGCCTGATCGAGCCCACCTCGGGCACCGCCCGAGTGCTGGGCCGGCCCATGCCGCGCGCGGCCCGCACCGTGCTGCCCCGAGTCGGCGCCCTTATCGAAGGCCCGGCCCTCTACGGCTTCCTCTCCGGGCAGGACAACCTGCTGCGCTACGACGCCGCGGACCCGACCGCCGACCCACGCACCCGGCGCGAGCGCGTCGCGGCGGCGCTGGACCGGGTGGGCCTCGCTGCCGCCGCCGGCAAGAAGGCGAAGGCGTACTCGCTCGGCATGAAGCAGCGCCTCGGACTCGCCGCGGCGCTGCTCCAACCGCGTAGCCTGCTGGTCCTGGACGAACCGACCAACGGGCTAGACCCCCAGGGCATGCGCGAGATCCGCGCGCTCGTGCGCGAGCTGGCCTCCGACGGCACCACCGTCTTCCTCTCCTCCCACCTGCTGGACGAGATCGAGCAGGTCTGCACGCACGCCGCCGTGATGGCCCGCGGGCGGCTGATCACCCAGGGCGCGGTCGCCGACCTGGCGGCCGGGGCGCGCGGCCGGCTCGTGGTGACCACGCCGGACACGGGGGAGGCCGCCCGGGTGCTGAAGGAGCAGGGGGCCGGGGACGTGGTCGTCGCCGAGGACCGGGTGACGGCGGAGCCACCCGACCGCGACCTCGCCGACCTGAACGCCGCCCTGGTGGCGGCCGGCGTCCGCGTCCGCGGTTTCGCGGTCGATCGGGCCTCCCTGGAGGACGCGTTCGTGGCGCTGACCGGGGAGGGCTTCGATGTCGCGGGCTGATGCATCGCGGGCGGGTGCGTCGCGGGCCGAGGCGTTGTCGTCCGAGGCGTCGTCGTCCGAGGTACCGAGCGCGGTGCGTGCTCCGAGTCCCCTGTGGTCCTTCGGCCTGCTCCGCAGCGAACTGCTGATCACCTTCCGACGCTGGCGCACCCTTGCCCTGCTGGGTGTGCTGGCCGCCGTACCGGTCCTGGTGGGGATCGCCGTGAAGATCGAGACGAGCGACGGTGCGTCGTTCGGTGGCGGTGGCGGAGGTGGAGGAGGCGGCGCAGGGCCGGCGTTCATCTCGCAGATCAGCAACAACGGCCTGTTCCTGGTCTTCACCGCGCTCGCCGCGACCCTCCCGTTCTTCCTGCCGATGGCCATCGGCGTCATCGCGGGGGACGCGATCGCGGGTGAGGCGAGCGCGGGCACGCTCCGCTATCTCCTGGTCGCTCCGGCCGGCCGCACCCGGCTGCTGCTCGCCAAGTACGTCACGGTGATCGCCTTCTGTCTCGCCGCCACCCTGGTCGTCGCGGTCTCGGCGCTCGCGGTCGGAGCACTGCTGTTCCCGGTCGGTGACCTGACCACCATCTCCGGCACCCGGATCTCCTTCGCCGAGGGCCTGGGGCGCGCGCTGCTGATCGCCCTGGCCGTGGCCGCCTCACTCGTCGGCGTGGCGGCCCTCGGCCTGTTCGTCTCCACCCTGGCGGGCAGCGGCATCGCCGCGATGGCGACCACGGTCGGGTTGCTGATCACGGTCCAGATCCTCGACCAGATCCCACAGCTCGACGCGCTCCAGCCGTACTTCTTCTCGCACTACTGGCTGTCCTTCGCCGACCTGATGCGCGAACCGGTCTACTGGGACGACCTGACCAGGAACCTCGGCCTCCAGGTTCTGTACGCCGCGGTGTTCGGCTCGGCGGCCTGGGCGCGGTTCACGGCCAAGGACATCACCTCGTAGGCACGGTGGCCGCCTGCTCGCACGGGAAGCGGGCGAGCGGCGCCTCCCGGGAGAAGGACTTCGCGCGAGTGGGCGCCTCGGTGCTCTTCGGTCCTCCGGGCGGGCTCCCGCCGGTCCCGTCCGGGTGCAAGAGGGCGGCGAGGCGACGGGCAACGCGCCGCAGGGGCCCACCGACACGTGCGTGACCTCCTGGAACGAGCCTGTGACACCCCGGTGACGTGAGAATCGCGAGCGAGCGGAGAGACTCGACAGCAGGTGTACGACAGGCATGACAGGCTCTGGACGGCTGGGAACCGAAACCGCCGACGGAAGCCGCCGATGAGTGGGGGAACGATGTCTCGACTCGGCTGCGACAAGCAGCGGGACCGCGAGGGCGCAGAGCGCTCACCCGCCCCTGCGGTGACGCCGATCGACGTCCGTGTACCGGAGGCCGGTCCGGGCGCACGCAGCGCTTCGGTCGACGGATCGCTGGTCGTCGCGGCCCCCGGTGAGGAGATCCAGAACGCCGTCCTGGACCGCCTTCACCGCCTCGCCCTCGCCGCCGGTCGCCCCGTCCTCGCCACGATCCACGACGAGCGCGTCGGGTATTCCGTCCCGCTCCGGGTCGACCCGGACGGCTCCAGCCACCTCGCGGCGGAACCGGTGCCGACGGCTCCCGAGAAGCCGGCCGTACGACGGGACCCGCCCACCGTGGCAGCCGGTGAATCCGTACCGACGTTCACGTTGCGGGCCCTGCCGGAGCCGGCCGGGGGTGCGGCGGCGCCCGGCACGGTGGCGCCACCGACGGGAGTGTTCGGACCGCCACCACGGATGGACGGTGCTCCCGCGACCGGTACCTCCGAAGGCGGTGGGCCGGTCGGTAACCGTGGGCCGGTCGCCGTCCCCAAGCCGACGCTCACCCCTGAACCGGTTGCAGACCTCGGCCTCGGCCACGCCGCCGACCTCGACCTCAAGCCCGTCCTCACCCCCACCCCCGCCCGCGGCTTCGACGCGGTGGCCGAGGCCGTGCTCGGGGACGAGCCGCTCACCGCACCCGGCGACGCCACCGCGCCCTCGCTCCTCGCGGAGCCCACGGCCCGGATCAACGAGGCCGTCAAGGAGGGGCGTACGGCGGTCGCGTCGCAGCTCGCCGAACAGACCGTGACGGAAGCCTCGAAAACGCTGGGGGCGGAACACCCGGAGGTGCTCCGGCTCCGCGAACTCACCGCGTACATCGCGTACTTGTCGGGCGAGCCGGACCAGGCCTTTCGTCTCTCCCTGGATCTGGTCCGGATACACCGCCACGCGGGCGACGCGGAGGCCGCGTACGGCAACGTCCAGAGCGCGGCCACCGCCTGGCGCGCCGTACGCGACCCCGCGCGGGGTCTGGAGCTGGGGAACGAGCTGGTCGGCCTCTGGGACGAGATCGCCGCCGAGGAGGGTCCGGCCGCGGAGGACACCGAGGAGCTCGAGTCCGCCCGCACCCGCATGGGTCGTCTCACCGACCGCGTCCGCGCCCAGGCAGGCTGACCGGCCCATTTCACCGGCTGGGCCATTTCACCGGCTGGGCCGCTTCACCGGCTGGGCCGCTTCACCGGCTGGGCCGCTTCACCGGCCGGCCACTGCAGCAGGCGCCGCGCCTACCGCGACAGCTCCCACACCGCGTACGCGACGGCGTCGCTGTTGCGGTTCAGAGCCGTGTCGTTGATGTTGGCCGTCGTGTCGCAGGACGAGTGGTAGCAGCGGTCGAACGGCTGGCCCGCCATGCCGCCCCACTTGGCCGCCTGTGCGGACGTCTTCCGGTAGCCGGCGCCGCTGAAGAGGCCGCCGACAGGGACGCCCGCGTTCTTGAAGGGCGCGTGGTCGGAGCGGCCGTCGCCCTCGGTCTCGATCTCCGTGGAGATGCCGAGGCCGGTGAAGTAGTCCTGGAAGGCCTTCTCGATCGTGGGATCGTCGTCGTAGACGAAGTAGCCGGGGTTGGGCGAGCCGATCATGTCGAAGTTCAGGTAGCCGCTGATTTTCGAGCGGCCCGCGGAGCCGAGACCGCTGACGTAGTGGCGGGATCCGACGAGTCCCAGCTCCTCCGCACCCCACCAGGCGAAACGCAGGTGCTTGGTGGGCTGGTGGCCGGACCGGGCCACGGCGAGCGCGGTCTCGAGGACAGCCGCCGAGCCGGAGCCGTTGTCGTTGATTCCGGGGCCGGAGGAGACGCTGTCCAGATGTGACCCGGCCATGACAACCTGATCGGCGTCGCCGCCGGGCCAGTCGGCTATCAGGTTGTAGCCGGTACGCCCGGAGGCGGTGAATCGCTGGACCGTGGTGGTGAACCCGGCCGCGTCCAGCTCCGTCTTCACGTAGTTGAGCGATGCCTGGTAGCCGGGGCGGCCGTGGGCGCGGTTGCCGCCGTTCGCCGTGGCGATCGACTGCAGCCGCGTCAGGTGTGCCTTGATGTTGGCCACCGGTATGTCGGGCGCGGCGGCGACGGCCGCGGGCGTGGGGGGCTCGGTCGCGAGGTGCCCGGAAGCGGGCGCCGCGCCGGCCACTGATCCGCCGGTCATCAGTGCGGCGACCGCGACGGCACCGGCCGTCAGCGCACGCCCGGAAAGGGGGAGCTTCATGTGGGGGGCTCCGAATTCCTAGGGAGTCCCTGGCAAGGGGACTCCGCAGTGAATGGGTGCCTGGATGGTGTGGCCGGGACTGACCCTGCGTCAAGACCGCTATTCGGCCATGATGTCGCGCATATCGGAAATCCCTGGCCGGGGTCCTGGCAGGGACCCCGTCGGCCGGGCGACCTCCTCCTCGCGCCGCCCCTCAGTCGTGTGCACGCCGAGGTGAACCCGGTTCCTGCCGGTCCTGGCCTCCGGTACACGCTGGAACAGCCGCTGCCGCACCGGCCCGCAGTCCCTCTCCTTCCGGCACACCGGAGGCCACGGGCTCCGGCTCCCGCGAGGCGCTGCCCTTGACGGGCGGTACGCCGCCACCGGTCCGGTCCAACTGCTCCCTGAGTGCCCGGGCGGTCCGGTGGGCGGTGCGCAGGGCGTCCCAGGTGAGCAGCGTGAGCGCCAGCCAGACCAGGGCGAAACCGGCCCAGCGCTCGGGCGGCATGGCCTCGCCGAAGTAGAAGACGCCCAGCAGGAACTGGAAGACCGGGGCCAGGTACTGCAGCAGACCCAGCGTGGACAGTGGCACGCGGATCGCCGCCGCGCCGAAGCAGACCAGCGGGATCGCGGTGACCACGCCGGTCGCGGCGAGCAGGACCGCGTGGCCCGCGCCCTCGGTGGTGAAGGTGGAGTCGCCCTGCGCGCCGAGCCACAGCAGATAGCCGAGCGCGGGCAGGAACTGGATCGCCGTCTCGGCGGTCAGCGACTCGACACCGCCGAGGTTGACCTTCTTCTTCACCAGGCCGTACGTGGCGAAGGAGAAGGCGAGACAGAGGGAGATCCACGGCGGTTGGCCGTAGCCGATGGTGAGGACGAGTACGGCCGCGAAGCCGGTCCCGACCGCCGCCCACTGCGCGAGGCGCAGCCGCTCCTTCAGCAGCAGCACGCCCATCGCGATGGTGACCAGCGGGTTGATGAAGTACCCGAGCGAGGCCTCGACGACATGGCCGCTGTTGACGGCCCAGATGTAGACGCCCCAGTTGACGGTGATGACCGCGGCGGCCACGGTGACGAGGGCGAGCCTGCGCGGCTGTCGCAGCAGCTCACCGGCCCAGGCCCAGCGCCGTACGAAGAGCAGGGCGACGGCGACGAAGGCCAGGGACCACACCATCCGGTGGGCGAGGATCTCGCCGGCCCCGGCGGGTTTGAGCAGCGGCCAGAACAGCGGGACGAGCCCCCACATCCCGTACGCCGCGAAGCCGTTCACCAGGCCTGTTCGCTGCTCATTCCTCGACGACCCGGCCATGGGCACCTCCTTCTCGCGTACGGCATGCCGGGACGGATGCATGCCAGGGAGAAAGGTAGCGCCGCATCCACCCATCTGTCATGACCGTATCGACATACGGTCATGACAGGCAAGGTGGTCAGGGCCGGCGGGGCGGATGCGATGGGGTCAGTTACCCAGTGCGGTGGTGACGGCGTCGGCGAGCGGTGTGGTCGGGCGGCCGGTCAGTCGGGCCAGGTCACCGGTGGAGACGACCAGTTCGCCCTTCTCGATGGCGGCGTCCACGCCCGCCAGGACGGCGGCCAGCGGCCCGGGCAGCCCGGCTGCGGCGAGGATGCCGGTGTAGGCCTCGGTGGAGACGGGGTTGTAGGTGATCTCCTTGCCGGTCTGCCGGCTCAGTTCGGCCGCGTACTCCGCGAAACTCCAGGCCTCGTCGCCGCCCAGCTCGTACGACCTGTTCTCGTGGCCCTCGCCGGTCAGTACGGCGACGGCGGCGGCCGCGTAGTCGGCGCGGGAGGCGGAGGAGAGTCGGCCCTCGCCGGCCGCCTGGACGACGGCGCCGTGCTCGAGGACCTGGGGGAGTCGCTCGGTGTAGTTCTCGTGGTACCAGCCGTTGCGCAGCAGCACGTACGGTACGCCCGAGCCGACCAGCACCTTCTCGGTGGCGCGGTGATCGTCGGCGAGCGCGGCCGTGAGGCTGCTGGGGGCGCTGGTGTAGGCGAGCAGGGCGACACCGGCCTTCCCGGCCGCGTCGATCACTGTCGTGTGCTGCTGAACGCGGCCCTTGTCGAACTCGTTCCCGGAGATCAGCAGCACCCGGTCACCGGCCTTGAACAGGCTGCCGAAGGTCTCGGGGGCGTTGTAGTCGGCGACCGCGAGCCGTACGCCGCGGGCGGCGTAGTCGGCGGCCCTGTCGCGGTCGCGGACGACCGCGGTGACCTGGTCGGCCGGCACCTTCTCCAGCAGTTGCCGCACGACGTGGCGGCCGAGATGTCCGGTTGCTCCGGTGACGACGATGCTCATGGCTTCCCTACTTCTTGGGGGGCTGTGTGCCACTAACCGTAAAGGGGG
>NZ_BAABCQ010000226.1:0-9641 GCF_039539045.1 Streptomyces marokkonensis | reverse complement strand
CTTCCCCAATCCCCTGGGGATCCCCTACACACCCCTTATTCGCGTGCCGGAACCTGTCGGATCCGGCGGCGCAGGTCATGTGTCCCGGATTCAGGGGGTGCGGGCCCGGCCGAAGCACGCGTCGAGCAGCTCGGCCGGCGCGCGCAGCACGATGTCGGGGTTCTCCGCGAGGAGGGTCGGCTCGTCGGTCTCGCCCCACAGGGCGGCGACGGCGGTGACGCCGGCGCCCCGCGCGCTGTTCAGGTCGGTGACCGCGTCGCCGACCATCACCGTCCGCGCGGGGCCCGAGCCCAGTACGGCGAGCGCCTTGAGGACGATGTCGGGAGCGGGCTTGGGCCGGTCCACCTCGTCGGAGCCGATCACCACGGTGAACAGGTCGAGGAGCCCGAGCTGTTCGAGGAGCGACCGGGCCCGCGGCCCGCTCTTGCCCGTGGCCACGGCGAGCCCGATGCCGTGCGCGCGCAACTCCCGCAGCATCTGCGGCACGCCGTCGAAGACGGGCACCAGGTGCGCGAGCCGGTAGCTCTCGCGGACGAACGGCTCCTCCATCTCCAGCGGCAGACCCATGATCTCCATGATGTCGGGGAAGTACCGGCCCAGGTGCCGTTCGTACTCCTCGAACGGGGGCTCGCCGTCCCCCACCGTCTCGGCGTACGCGGTGGTGAACGCCTGCCGCATCACGGCGAAACTGTCGACCAGTACCCCGTCGAGATCGAAGACGACAGCGGTCGTCCCCCGCGCCCCGCCGTCCGGACGGGCCCCACGGTCCGGACGGCCGTGGCCGTCGGGAGCGCCGGGGTGGGCGGGAAGGGCATGGCCTTGGGTGGTGCCAAGACGGTCCATGGCGCTGTGGTGCTCTCTTTCGCAGGGCGGTGGCTTCGTGTGGGGGACGGGGCGAACCCGGTGGTCGGCCGTGCCTGTCACGCGCGGTTCGACGGGGCCTTCTCCCGGGCGGCGTCCGCCGAGGAGTAGATCCGCTCGATGGCGCCGATGGTGCGGCGCGCCTCCTCGACGGCCCGGTGCGGGCCGTCCGGGCCGCGCAGCTGGGCGAGCAGCTCGGCGAGCTGCCGGTCGTACTCCGTGCCGACGGCCTCGGCGGGCAGCGGGAGCGCGCGGGTTTGGCCGTCGGCGGTGACGGTCAGCTCCGGGTGCTCCAGGCGGTTGGGGCTGAAGCCGAACGTGCACCGCAGCGTCGCGGAGCCCTCGGTGCCCTCGACCCGGACGCGGGTGACGTCGCGATCCTCGTGCGAGGCCCAACTGGCGTGCAGCGAGACGGAGACGCCGTCGTCGGTGATGAGGAACGCACGGACGGTGTCCTCGACGTCGATGACGCCGGATCGGGTGCTCTCCCCGCCGTCCTCGGCACGCCAGGAGGCCCGGGCGTTGTCCCGCGCGATGAAGTCGCCCGAGACCGCGCCGATGACCTGCGCGAAGTCCGTGGTGCCCAGCAGCGGGGCGGCGACGTCGAACAGGTGCCACCCCAGGTCCACCAGGGCGCCGCCGCCCGACAGCCGGCCCCGGGTGAACCAGCCGCCCGCGTCCGGAACACCGCGGGCCCGCACCCAGGACAGCTCGACATGGCGGACGGTGCCCAGCTCCCCGGCGCCCGCGAGCAGGGCCCGCACGTCGCCGCGGTGCCGGGCGGCGCTGCCGGCCAGCAGTCGTGCGCCGCCCGCGTGTTCGGCCTCGGCCAGCCGCCCGGCCTCTGCCGACGTCAGGCACACCGGCTTCTCGAGGAAGACCGGGATGCCCTTGAGGAGCAGGCTGCAGGCGATCTCGCAGTGCAGGTGGTTGGGGACGGCCACGATGGCCAGGTCCACCTGGGCCGGGTCGACCTCGTGCACGGCCGCGAGGACCGGCGTGTCGGGGAACTCGGCGGTGACCGCCGCCCGCGAGGCCGCGTCGGGGTCGACCGCCGCGGTCAGGCCGAAGCCGGGGTGGCCGCCCAGCCGGGGCAGCCAGATGGAGCGGGCCGCCCAGCCGAGCCCCACCACCGCGGTGCGGACCGGCCGGCCGTCCTGGTCCGCCGTCGTCATGAGCCGAGCACGTCGGCGACGACAGCGGCGACCTCGTGCATCTGCTCCTCGGTCCCCAGCAGGGTCCGGTGGTGCAGCCAGACGCAGTCGGACGTCAGCGCCTCCGAGTTCGGGCAGCGGCGGGCCAGTTCGTCCACCGACAGCTCCGGCGCACCCATCTCCCAGAAGGCATCCGTGCGGAAGACGGACCGGAAGGCGACGAAAGCCGGAACGCCCCGCTCGATGAGGGTGTCGACGACCTGCGCACGCCGCTCCTCGGTGATGCCCGGCACCCGGAACATCGCCATGTAGTGCGGGTTGCGGTCGGTGCGCGGGTCCATCCGCTGCGGCGCGACGCCGGGGATCTCCGCGAGCAGGGAGGACAGCACCGGCCAGCGCTCCTCGCGCGTGTCGATCTGCCCGCCCAGGCGCGCGAGCTGGGCGCGCAGCACCGAGGCGGAGAACTCGTTGAGCCGGAAGTTGGAGCCCGAGGTGCGGTGGAAGTACCCGCGGTCGCCGCGGGGGCGTCCGCAACTGTGCCGGACGAAGGCGTGCTCGGCCATGTCCGCGGTCGGGAACAGCACCGCGCCGCCCTCGCCCGCGGTCATCAGCTTGCCGTTCTGGAAGGAGAAGGCGGCGACCGAGCCCAGCTCGCCGACCCGCTTGCCGTTCCAGGTGGCGCCCTGCGCGTGGGCGGCGTCCTGGATCAGGGGCACGCCCGTGTCGGCGGCGACCTTGGCGAGGGCGTCCATGTCGGCAAACTGGCCGGCCATGTGCACGGGCATGATGGCGCGGGTCTTCGAGGTCACGGCCTTCGCCGCCTCGGCCGCGTCCAGGCAGTACGTCTCCGGGTCCACGTCCACCGGCACCACGACCGCGCCGAGGCGCTGCGCGGCCTGGGACGAGGAGATGAAGGTGAAGGCGGGCACGATCACCTCGGTGCCCGGCCCCACCCCCATGACCTCCAGGGCCAGTTCGAGGGCGTGCGTGCCGTTCGTGACGGCCAGGGCGTGCTCGCTGCCGTGATGCTCGGCGAACTCCTGCTCGAAGGCTTCGACTTCACCGCCGCCCATGCGCCACCACTGGCCCTGCTCCAGGGCACGGATGAGGCCGGTCCGCTCCGCGTCGTCGTACTGGGGCCACGCGGGAAGGTCCGAACCGAGTTGCACACCACTGCTCATGCTGTTCTCTGCTCCTTCGGTCTATGCGCGTGCGAATGCTGCCGCCGACAATCGCCGTGGGGGTCACCGAGCGAACCGTCCGACACGGACGGGGGTGTTCACGCGGTTGTCGGCATGGGTATGCGCGATCGCCGGCGCGGTCCGCGCGCCGGGCAGCAGGCCCCGGAGGGGCTCGGTCGTCGCCATTAGCACGCTAACCCTCGCTTGACGAGGCGTCATTCCCCTGTGGCACCCCCTATGTTCCCCCTTGTGATTGCACGCATACCGGGGGCCGGTGCTCCGCCGCCCACCCCCGTGCTATAAAAGCCACTTCCCGGTGTTTCCGTAATACGGATAAAGGTGCGCGGTGAGCAGGCTTCTCTTGGTGAACGGGCCGAATCTCGGCATACTCGGGAGTCGGCAGCCCGAGATCTACGGGACGGACACGCTCGCCGACATCGAAGGATGGGTCGCCGAGGAAGTGGCGGACCGCGGCTGGAAAGTCGACGCGTTCCAGCACGACGGCGAGGCGGAGATGATCCGCACGATCCAGGGGAACTACGACTCGGTCGGTGCGATCGTCAACCCCGCCGCCCTGATGATGGCCGGCTGGGGACTGAGGGACGCGCTCGCCAACTACCCGCGCCCGTGGATCGAGGTTCACCTCTCCAACGTTTGGGCCCGCGAGCAGTTCCGCCACGAGTCCGTCACCGGCCCGCTCGCCACCGGAGTGATCTTCGGCCTGGGCGCCACGGGCTACCGGCTCGCCGCCCGCGCGCTGCTGGAGAAGGTCACCGACCACTGACCCGGTGCCACCGGCGCCCGCACCCCCGGCCGTCGCGCGCCGCGACGGCGCCCCGCACACGACTGAGATCCGAGGACACGACACCATGCCCCAGGTACAGACGGCGGAAGCAGTGCTGGCCGCCCACCGCGACCGGCTGCGCCCCGTCGACCGGCTGATCCCGGAGGCCGCCGCGCTGCCGGAGCCCGGCGAAGGCGAAGAAATCCTGGAGGCCGAGGGAGCTCAGGGCCATCTGACCCACGTCCGGGTCGACCCCGAGGCGCTGGAGGCCGTGCTCGGCCCGCTGGACCGGTGGGAGCTGACCCCGCGGGTAGCGAGCCCCGAGGCGATGGCCGCCCTGCTGACCCGCTGGCAGGACCACATGCGCAGCCACCCGCAGGCCCCGGGCGCGGACTCGATGGCCGCCGTCGAATGGCCCAGCCGCGACGTGGCCATGACCAAAGTGCTGCGCTCTTTCGGCTTCGTGCCCGAGTTCGTGATGATCGGCCGGATCCAGGGCACCGCCCTGGTGCCGGAGACCCGCCGGGTCCACGTGCGCCGCGCCACCACCGCGGACAGCGAGGCCGTCTTCGAGCTCCAGATGGTGGAGACCCGGTTCGACGCCGCCGTCAGCGGCGCGGAGGAGCGGTCCACGACCGAGGCGCTGCTGCGCGAGGAGATCACCGCCTCGTTCAAGCGCGACGAGCCGCTGATCTGGGTCGCCGAGTACGAGGGCGACATCGTCGGCATGCACCGCGGCGAGGACCCCTCCGAGATGCAGCAGGCCTGGCTCGCCACGAAGATCACCGCCACCCCCGTCGCGCACCTGGTCTGCCAGGCCGTCGAGGAGGGCTACCGGGGCTTGGGTATCGGCACCGCCCTCGCCAACCAGGTCCACGCCGACCTGGACGCCATGGGCATGGGTGCCTCGGTCGGCTACCACGCGATGTTCAACCCCATCTCCACCCCGTTCTGGCACCGGCACGGATGGCGTCCGTACTGGAACCGCTGGATGCGCACCCCGGCCGTCTGACGGCACCCCGGCGAGAATTCGTACGACCCTGTGGAGAAGAACATGCTGGTGCAGGCGTTCGAGGAGCGGGCCGACGCCGTTCCGGACCTCACGGCTCTCGAATGCGAGGGCGAGGAACTCACCTTCCGGGAGGTGCACGAGCGGGCCGGCCGGCTCGCTCGCCACCTCGTCGCCCAGGGGGTGGGACCCGACCGCGTCGTCGCGGTCATGCTGCCGCGTTCCACGGACCTTCTCGTGGCGCTCGTCGCGGTGCTGAAGGCGGGCGGAGCCTACCTCGCGCTCGACCCGGAACACCCCGCCGAGCGCGTGGCGTTCCAGGTCCACGACGCCGCCCCCGTCGTGCTGCTGACCTCGTCCCGCATCGACGCCGACCGCACCCGGCTGGGCCTGCCCACCGTCGTCCTCGATGACCCGGCGACCTTGGCGACCCTGGCCGGTCTGCCCGCCGGGCACCTCACGGACGCCGAGCGCAACGCCCCGACGGGCCCCGAGGACCTCGCCTACGTCATCTACACCTCGGGCTCCACCGGCACCCCCAAGGGCGTCGAGGTCCCCGTGCGCGCCCTGCACAACCTCCTGGAGGCGATGCGGGAGCGGCTGGGCCTGGGCCCCGGCGACCGCATGCTGTCGGTGACCACCGCCACCTTCGACATGTCGGTGCCCGAGCTGTTCCTGCCTTACTACACCGGCGCCCGCGCGGTCATCGCGCCCCGGGCCACCGGACAGGACCCGCAGGCGCTCGGCGACCTGATCGCCCGCCGCGGGATCGGCACCGCGCAGGCCACGCCCACCCACTGGCACATGCTGTCCACCGTCAGCCCCGAGGTGCTGCGCGGCCTGCGCATCCTCATCGGCGGCGAGGCGCTCTCCGAGAAGCTCGCCGCGACCCTGCTCGACCTCGGCGCCGAGGTCGTCCAGTGGTACGGGCCCACCGAGACGACCGTGTGGTCCACCGTCCACCCGGTCACCGGACCCGAGGACGCCGCCGTCATCGGCCGGCCGCTGCGCAACACCCGGCTGTACGTCCTGGACGAGGACCTCGAGCCCGTCGCCCCCGGCACCGAGGGCGAGCTGTTCATCGCCGGCGACGGCGTGGCGCGCGGCTACCTCAACCGGCCAGAACTGACCGCCGAGCGCTTCCTGCCCGACCGCGACGGCGACGCCCTGATGTACCGCACCGGTGACGTGGTGAGGCTGCGCCCCGACGGCGACCTGGAGTACGTCGGCCGCGCCGACCACCAGGTCAAACTGCACGGCTTCCGCATGGAACTCGGCGAGATCGAGGCCGCCCTGGAGCGGTCCGAGGACGTCGACCGGGCGGCCGCGACGGTCCGCGAGGACCGGCCGGGAGACCGGCGCCTGGTGGCCTACGTGACCGCAGCCGCGGACCGCACGCCCGACACCGGGCAGCTGCGGGACTTCGTCGCCGAGGCACTGCCCCTGTACATGGTGCCGTCCGCCGTGGTGACCCTCGACGCGTTCCCGCTCACGCCCAACGGCAAGCTCGACCGCAAGGCGCTGCCCGCCCCCGTCGTCGCCGCGACGGCCATGGTCGAGACCCACCTCACCCAGTCCGAGCTGCTGCTCGCCAGGATCTTCGCCGAGGTGCTCGGCGTCGGCCAGGTCGGACCGCGCGACAGCTTCTTCGACCTCGGCGGCTCCTCCGTGCTCGCGGCCCGGCTCCTGGCCCGGGTGCGTGCCGAGATGGGTCTGGAGCTGTCGATCCGGATGCTCGTGGAGTCCCCGACGCCCGCCGAGCTGTCCCGGCGGCTGACCGGCGAGGAGCCCCAGGACTCCTTCGACGTGCTGCTGCCCCTGATGACCAAGGGCTCGGCGCGGCCGCTGTTCTGCATGCGCCACCTCGGCGGCACCGCCTGGTGCTACGGCGTGCTCGCCCAGCACTTCAGCCTCGAATACCCCATCTATGGACTCCAGTCGCACACCTTCCAGGAGTTCGACACCCCCGTCGACACCATCGCGGCCATGGCGGCGGACTACGCGGACCGCATCACCGGCGTGCAACCCGAGGGCCCCTACCGCATCCTGGGCTGGTCCTTCGGCGGCATCCTCGCGCACGCCGTGGCCGCCGAGTTCCAAAAGCGCGGTGCGGAGATCGAGTTCCTCGGCGTCTTCAATACCAACCCGCACATCACGGACAAGGAGGACCGCGACGAGCAGGGCCTCATCGAGCTGATCCTGCTGATCAACGGCAAGGACCTCGACGCGTACGAGCGGCCCCTGCGCTACGAGGACGTCGCGGAGTTCGCCGACATGGCGACCAACTTCGCCTGGCAGGGCAAGAAGAGCGCGGCCGAGACCTTCGTCGAGACCATGCTCACCGACCTCGGAGCCTGGAAGGCGCACACGCCGGAGAAGTACAGCGGCACGATGCACCTGTTCGCGGCCGACCCCAGCCCGGTGGCCGAGGCCGCCTCCAGCGAGGCCTGGGCCCCGTACGTCGCGGGCGACATCGTCCGCCACGAACTGGGCTGCGGTCACGAGGAGATGCTCAGCAGCCCCCGCGTGCTCGGCACGGTCGCCGAGATCGTCTCCGGCCACCTCGCCGACTGAGCGGGCCGGGAGACAGTCATCGCCTACCACTTGGGCATCGACGTCGGCGGCACCAAGGTCGCCCTGCGCGCGGAGCACCCGGACGGCACCGTGCGCGAGGCGGGCTTCCGGTGGCCCCGCGGCACCGCGGACGCGGCACGCGACCTGGACCTGCTGGTCAGGGAGATCCGTGAGCTGTGCGCCGGCGCCCCGGACGGACCGGCTGGTGTCGGCGTTGCGATGCCCGCCACCCTGGACGCGAAGGGCGTCGTCACCGCCTGGCCCAACCGGCCCGCCTGGAACGGCCTCGACATCGGCGGCGCGTTGCGCGGCGCCCTCGCCGCCGCGGACGTCGTCTGTGCCGACGACGGCGACCTCGCGGCCCTCGCCGAGGCGCACGCGGCCGGCCTGTCCGACCTGCTGTACCTCGGGGTCGGGACCGGGATCGGCGGCGGCGTCGTCCTCGGCGGCCGACTGCTGCCCGGCCCCGCGCGGGGCTCCTGCGAGATCGGCCACCTGATCGTCGACCACCGGTCCGGGCAGCGGTGCGACTGCGGGCGGCGCGGCTGCGTGCAGTCCGTCGCCTCGGGCCCCGCCCTGCTGCGCGCCGCCGCGCGCGCCCGCGGCGCCGAGGTGGCCTACGAGGAACTTGTGCGGGGATTCGCCGACGGCGCCCCCTGGGCCACCGGCCCGGTGGGCGAGGGGTGCGCGGCCCTGGCCGCCGCGGCCGTCGGGGTGTGCGAACTCCTGCACCCCATGACCGTCGTGGTCGGCGGCGGGTTCGCCGACGGTCTGCCCGGCCTCTCCGACACGCTCGCCGCCAGGACGGCGCTCCTGGCCCGCCCCGGCCATCCGGCGCCGGCCGTACGGCCCGCCCGGCTCGGCGGCCTCTCCTCACTGCACGGCGCCGTCCTACTGGCCAGGACCGGGAACACGGAGGAGTGAGGGCGGGGGCGCCCGCGGGCGCCCCCGCCCTCACTCCTCCCCCTTGAGCCGTTCTCACTCCGCCGAACGCGGCATCTCTGTCAGCACCCGTGCGACGACGTCCTCCGGCAGGTCGCGCACCAGCTCGGCCCCCTCCTTGCCGTCCAGCACGAAGGTCAACCCCTTCGTCGCCTTCTTGTCCAGCCGAACGAGCTCGATCAGCCGGTCCGGGGAGACGTCCGCGGGGAGCTCGTGGGGCAGCCCGTAGTGGCGCACCACCTCCAGGTGCTCCTCCGCCCGCTGCTCGTCGATCCGGTCCAGGGCCAGGGCGAGCCGCCCCGCGAACACGGTGCCGACCGCCACCGCCTCGCCGTGCCGCAGCCGGAAGTCCGTCGCCAGCTCCAGCGCGTGGCCCAGCGTGTGGCCGTAGTTGAGGAGATGACGCAGGCCTGTGTCGCGCTCGTCGGCGGACACGATCTGCGCCTTGCGCGCCACGCTCGCCGCGATCTGTCCGGGCAGCGACAGCTCCCGCAGATCGCCGGCGCCGATGAAGTGGCAGCGGGCGATCTCCCCGTAGCCGTTGAGCATCTCCCGCTCCGGCAGGGTCTCCAGGTAGTCCGTGTCGCACAGCACGGCGCTGGGCTGCCAGTAGGCGCCGACGAGGTTCTTGCCCTCGGGCGTGTTCACCGCGGTCTTGCCGCCGACACTGGCGTCCACCTGCGCGAGCAGCGTCGTCGGCAGATGCACCACGGGCACCCCTCGATGGAACAGGGAGGCAGCGAGACCCGCGACGTCCGTCGTCGTGCCGCCGCCCACGGAGACGACCACGTCGTCACGGGTCAGACCGAACCGCACGAACTCCCGGCACAGGAACTCGACCGTGCCGAGTGTCTTGTCCTTCTCACCGTCGCGCGCGGGCACGACCAGCGAGGGCACTCCGGGGTCGGGCACCCAGGCACCGGGCCGGGCCGAGACCACCGCGGCGCGCCGCGCTCCCAGCCGCTCGACGACCTCGGAGAGCGAGTGCCGCACCCCGGGGCCGATGTCGACCGGGTAGGAGCGCTCACCGAGTTCCACCTGGATGCGGGTGTGTGGGTGTACGGAATCCGTCATGTCTGCGGGCCCTGCTCGGTGACCCGCTCGGCCAGGGCCACGGCCTGGGCCGTCGCCCTGGT
>NZ_BAABCQ010000225.1:5335-9970 GCF_039539045.1 Streptomyces marokkonensis | reverse complement strand
ATTGGGCCCCTTATTCACTCTGCGGAACCAAGGCCAAGCAGAAAGTGTTCAAATCGGCCTAAAGCTCGACATACCAACGAGGACCACAAGGACACCCGACCCGCACAGCGCCCACATCGGGAAGGACGCCCCTGCGTTCGATCCCGTTCCGATACACACGCCGAAGCGAAGCTGATCACATTCGGATCACAGGATCGCAACGGGGGTTGTGCGCCCGGCTTGTGCGCCATGTGTCCCGGAAACCGTCTGAACAAACCTTTCACCTGCGAGATGAACCGGATGAGGTGAAACATGTCCCACATATCGGTCATCGAGTTGACAGTGTTGGTGTGAGCCGCTGTGCTTGTGGGCATGCTCGCGAACTTGGCGCTCACCTCGACCCGCACCGCCGGGTCCCACGGTGCTGCCCGCGCTCGCTGTAGCTGTTGTTGCTGTTCCAGCTGTTGAGCCACCCCGCTCCGGTTGTCCCCGAGTCCACGCGACTCGACTCCCTGTTGCCCGCCCGACCAGGGCGTTCTTTGCGTTCCACCACTCCCCCGCACTCTTCTGCCGAGGACCCACCGCACCCATGAACAGCGACAGCGACCTCCAGATCGCCGGCGACATCCTCGAAGTCCCCCATCTCCTGCAGGCACCACGCGAGCACCCGGCCACCGTCGCCGAGTTCGCCGGCCTGGCCCGCTCCATCGCCGCCGACCCGTCCGAGTGGGGACACCTCGTCCGGTACGACACGACGACACGCTGGTACCACCGGCTGCGCACCGGTCCCGGCTACGAGGTCTGGCTGCTGTCCTGGGTGCCCGGCCAGGGCAGCGGACTCCACGACCACGGGCCCTCCTCCGGAGTACTGACCGTCCTGGACGGCTCCCTGACCGAGCGAACGCCGCGCGGCACGCGCGAGTTGCGGGCGCGGGCCCAGCGTGTGTTCGCGCCGGGTTATGTCCACGAGGTGGTCAACGACGCGCTGGAGCCCGCGGTCAGCCTGCACGTCTACTACCCGGGGCTGACGGACATGCCGATGCACTCGGCACAGTGCTCGGTGGCCGGTGCCGGCTCGGGCGTCGGGGCCGGTGCGGGCGTCGGGGCCGGTGCGCGTGCCGGTTCCGTGACGACTGCCTGACGCACTGTCGTACCCGCCTGCAAGACTGGGGCCATGCGCATTGTGGTTCTGGCAGGCGGCATCGGCGGTGCCCGGTTCCTGCGTGGTCTGAAGCAGGCCGCGCCGAACGCGGACATCACGGTCATCGGCAACACCGGGGACGACATCCACCTCTTCGGGCTGAAGGTCTGCCCGGACCTCGACACGGTGATGTACACGCTCGGTGGCGGCATCAATGAAGAGCAGGGCTGGGGGCGGGCCGAGGAGACCTTCCACCTCAAGGAGGAGCTCGCGGCGTACGGGGCCGGGCCGGAGTGGTTCGGCCTCGGCGACCGGGACTTCGCCACGCACATCGTACGGACGCAGATGCTGGCCGCCGGATACCCGCTCAGCGCGGTGACGCAGGCCCTGTGCGACCGCTGGAAGCCGGGCGTGCGCCTCCTGCCCATGAGCGACGACCGCGTGGAGACGCACGTCGCCGTCACGTTGCCCGACAGCGGCTCCGCCGAGGGGCCCGGGGAGCGCAAGGCGGTCCACTTCCAGGAGTACTGGGTACGGCTGCGGGCCTCGGTCCCCGCCGAGGCCGTGGTACCGGTGGGGGCCGAGCAGGCGAAGCCGGCGCCCGGCGTCCTGGAGGCCATCGCCGAGGCGGACGTGATCCTCTTCCCGCCCTCCAACCCGGTCGTCTCGGTGGGCACGATCCTCGCCGTGCCCGGCATACGGGAGGCGATCGCCGACGCCGGGGTACCGGTGGTGGGCCTGTCCCCGATCGTCGGGGACGCGCCCGTGCGCGGGATGGCCGACAAGGTCCTCGCGGCGGTCGGCGTGGAGTCCACTGCGGCCGCGGTCGCCGAGCACTACGGCTCGGGGCTGCTCGACGGCTGGCTGGTCGACACGGTCGACGCGGAGTCCGTCACGCGCGTGCGAGCGGCGGGCATCCTCTGCCGCGCCGTACCGCTGATGATGACCGACCTCGACGCGACGGCGCGGATGGCCCGGGAGGCCCTGACGCTGGCGCAGGAGGTGGGGGAGGCGTGAGCGACGGGGCGAACGGCGGCGTGCGCGCGGGGGTGTCCGGCCACCAGGACGAACACCTCGGGGGCGACCTCGAGGGCCACCGGGACGAACACCGGGGTGACAACCGGCACGGCTACCGGGTGTGGGCCGTTCCCGGCCTGCCGGAGGTCCAGCCGGGCGACGACCTGGCCAAGCTGATCGCGGCGGCCGAGCCCGGGCTGGCCGACGGGGACGTCCTGCTCGTCACGTCCAAGATCGTGTCCAAGGCCGAGGGCCGGGTCGTGCGGGCAGCCGACCGCGAGGCCGCGATCGACGCGGAGACCGTACGGGTGGTCGCCCGGCGCGGCGCGCTGCGCATCGTGGAGAACCGCCAGGGGCTGGTCATGGCGGCGGCCGGGGTCGACGCCTCCAACACCCCCTCCGGGACGGTGCTGCTGCTCCCCGAGGACCCGGACGCCTCCGCGCGGGGCATCCGCGACGCGCTGCGCGACGCGCTGGGCGTGAACGTCGGCGTGGTCGTCACCGACACGTTCGGCCGGCCCTGGCGGGCCGGGCTCACGGACGTGGCGATCGGTGCCGCCGGTGTGCGGGTCCTCGACGATCTGCGCGGGGGCACGGACGCGCACGGCAATCCGCTGGGCGCCACCGTCGTCGCCACCGCCGACGAGCTC
Organism: Streptomyces marokkonensis; assembly: GCF_039539045.1. Lineage (NCBI taxonomy): Bacteria > Bacillati > Actinomycetota > Actinomycetes > Kitasatosporales > Streptomycetaceae > Streptomyces > Streptomyces marokkonensis. The sequence continues at coordinate 7,183 of NZ_BAABCQ010000225.1, read as the reverse complement.
GCCGCCGCCGGGGACCTGGTCAAGGGGAAGGCCGCGGGGCTGCCCGTCGCCGTCGTGCGGGGGCTGCCCCGGGTGGTGGCCGAGGACGACGGCGAGGGCGCTCGGACGATGGTGCGCGGCGCACGCGACGACATGTTCCGGCTGGGCACGTCGGAGGCGGTACGGCAGGCGGTCACCCAGCGCCGTACGGTACGGGCCTTCACGGACGAGCCGGTCGATCCGGGTGCCGTGCGCCGGGCGGTCGCCGCGGCGGTCACGGCGCCGGCGCCGCACCACACGACGCCCTGGCGTTTCGTACTGCTGGAGTCGGCGGGCTCCCGCACCCGGCTGCTGGACGCGATGCGGGACGCCTGGATCGCGGACCTGCGGCGGGACGGCAAGAGCGAGGAGTCCGTCGCCAAGCGGGTCAGGCGCGGGGACGTACTGCGAGGCGCGCCGTACCTTGTCGTCCCCTGCCTCGTCATGGACGGCTCCCACACGTACGGCGACGCGCGCCGCGACGGGGCCGAGCGGGAGATGTTCGTGGTCGCCACCGGCGCCGGCGTGCAGAATCTGCTCGTCGCGCTCGCCGGGGAGCGGCTGGGTTCGGCCTGGGTGTCCTCGACGATGTTCTGCCGGGACGTCGTACGGGAGGTGCTCGGGCTGCCGGGTGACTGGGACCCGATGGGCGCCGTCGCGGTCGGCCATCCCGCCCAGGAACCGAAGGCACGGCCGGGGCGGGACGCCGGGGCGTTCATCGAGGTGCGGTGAGCTTTCGGGGCGAGCCTCTACCCTCGTAGGGGCTCGCCTTCGCGTTTCCCCCGTTCCCAAGGACCTCTTTCGTGGCAGGACGTTTCGCTCCCCGGCCCGCGCGCGCTTCGGCGCGCGGCGGGGAGGCCGTCGTACCCGCGGCCGGTGTGCCCGGGCGGGCCGCCGCGCCCGCCAAGGTACGGACGTGGGTGCCGGGCGGGCCACTGGAGCTGGGGCTGGTCCTCGGTCCGCTGCGGCGCGGTCCGGACGATCCGACGTTCCGGACGATGCCGGACGGGTCGGTGTGGCGGGCCAGCCGCACGCCCGCGGGGCCGGGCACGCTACGGGTCACCGCACGCGGCGGTGAGGTGCGGGGCGAGGCCTGGGGGCCCGGGGCACAGTGGCTGCTGGAACAGCTCCCGCGGATGCTCGGCGCCGACGACGACCCCTCGGTGTTCGTGCCGCGGCACCGGTTGCTGGCGCTCACGGCGCACCGGCGGCCGGGGCTGCGGCTGACACGGACCGGCCTGGTGCTGGAGTCACTGATTCCGTCGATCCTGGAGCAGAAGGTCACGACGCTGGAGGCCTACCAGGCGTGGCGGCTGCTCGTACGGAAGTACGGGGAGCCCGCGCCGGGGCCCGCGCCCGGGCGGATGTGTGTCATGCCGGCGGCGCGGACGTGGGCGCTGATCCCGTCCTGGGAGTGGCACAAGGCCGGCGTGGACAACAAGCGGGCGTCGACGATCCTGCGTGCGGTGCGGGTCGCCGCGCGGCTGGAGGAGGCGGCGGCGATGGAGCCGGTGGCGGCGCGGGAGCGGCTGGAGGTCGTGTCCGGGATCGGGCCGTGGACGTCCACGGAGACCGTGCAGCGCAGTCATGGGGCGCCGGACGCGGTGACGGTGGGAGATCTGCATCTGCCGGGGATCGTGGGGTTCGCGCTGGGCGGGGACCGGGACGCGGACGACTCCGTGATGCTGCGGTTGCTGGAGCCGTATGCCGGGCAGCGGCATCGGGCGGCCCGGTTGGTGTTGCTGAGTGGGCGGGTGCCGGGGCGGCGGGCACCGCGGATGGCTCCGCGGGGGATTGAGCGGCTCTGAGTTCGGCGTGCCGGGACGGGGT
>NZ_BAABCQ010000225.1:0-5235 GCF_039539045.1 Streptomyces marokkonensis | reverse complement strand
GCGGTGTGTGCGGTGCGGTGTGTGCGGTGCGGTGTGTGCGGTGCGGTGTGTGCGGTGCGGTGTGTGCGGGGTTGCCCGGCGTGGGTGTGGGCCGGGGTGGTGGCCGCGGACCGGCGCTGGGCGGGTGCCGCTGCGCCCACCCGTGCCGCCCCAGCGGCACGACTGCCCGCAGCTGGGGGGCAGGACGTGGCCGGCGGGTCAGGTGTCGGAGGAGAAGCGTAGGGACGCCGGGGGGATGTGGGCGTCGCACCAGATTCGGGCGCCGGAGCGGAGTTCGTTGTCGGCGCCGATGACGGCGCCGTCCCCGATGACCGTGTCGCTGAGTATCGAGCGGGTGCCGACACGGGCACGGGTGCCGATCAGGGAGTCGGTGATGACGGCGCCGGGTTCGATGACGGCGCCGGGGAGGATCGTGCTGCCGAAGACGCGCGCGCCCTCCGCCACGAAGGCGCCCTCGCCGACCACCGTGCCGCCGGACAGCTTGGCGTCGGGCGCGACCCGTGCCGTGGGGAGGACGAGACGGTCGCCGCAGCGGCCCGGTATCGCCGGGGACGGGGCGCGGCCCAGGACCAGGTCCGCCGAGCCGCGTACGAAGGCCGCCGGGGTCCCCAGGTCCAGCCAGTACGTGGAGTCGACCATGCCCTGGAGGTGTGCTCCGGTGGCCAGCAGTTCCGGGAAGGTCTCGCGTTCGACCGAGACGGGGCGGCCGGCCGGAATCGTGTCGATGACCGAGCGGCGGAAGACGTACGCCCCCGCGTTGATCTGGTCGGTGACGATCTCCTCGGGGGTCTGGGGCTTCTCCAGGAAGGCGAGCACCCTGCCCGTGTCGTCCGTGGGGACCAGGCCGTACGCCCTCGGGTCGGTCACCTTCGTCAGGTGCAGGGAGACGTCCGCGCCCGTGGTCTCGTGCACGCGGACCAGCGCGCCGATGTCCAGCCCCGTCAGTATGTCGCCGTTGAAGATGAGGACCGGGTCGTCGGGGCCCGAGTGCAGCCGGGACGCCACGTTGCGGATCGCGCCGCCCGTGCCGAGCGGCTCCTCCTCCGTGACGTACTCGAGGTGGAGGCCCAGTGACGAGCCGTCACCGAAGTGCGGTTCGAAGACCTCGGCCAGGTAGCTCGTCGCGAGCACGATGTGGTCGACGCCCGCCGCCCTGGCCCGCGCCAACTGATGCGTGAGGAACGGCACCCCCGCCGCCCTGACCATGGGCTTGGGCGTGTGCACCGTGAGCGGACGCAGCCGCGTGCCCTTGCCGCCGACCAGGAGGATCGCTTCTGTCACCGTCGTCTCTGCTTCCTGCCGGGACCGGCCGAACTTTCTTTCGGCCGGCCAGTGTATGCAGACCGTTCCATGGCGCCTTCGATGGCCGTGCGGTGGGTCGTGCGGTGTACGTCCTCAGCGGCCCTGGTACTTCGCCGCCGTCGAGCGGGTCGTGCCGAGCTTGCCGTAGAGCTTCTTGCCGGGGCAGCTCGTGGCGAAGCCGTCGCGGTGACCGGAGATGACGTTCAGTCGTACGTTCTTGCCTTTTCGGTAGAGATTGCCACCACCCGACTTCAGGTATGTCTTCCCGCGCGGATTCATGCCGTTCAGACCGAGCTTCCACGCGGTGAGGCGGGCGACCGCCTTCACGGCGGCGGACGACGGCTTCTTGGAGCCGTAGGTGCCGAGGACGGCGATGCCCATGCTGTTGGAGTTGAACCCCAGAGTGTGGGCGCCCAGCACCGCCTTGGACACACCTCCGGCCCGTCCCTCGTAGATCTTTCCGCACTTGTCGACGACGAAGTTGTAGCCGATGTCGCGCCAGCCCATGCTGTTGACGTGGTAGCGGTAGATACTGCGAATGACTGACGGCGCCTGCTTGCAGGTGTAGTTGTTGCCCGTGGCCGAGTGATGCACGAAGGCCGCCTTGATCTTCTTCGTGTACACGAACTTCCGCTCGCGCAGACTCTCGTCGGCGCCCCAGCCGCGGCGCGTGGTGATGCCGGGGCGGGGGCCGACGTACGGTTTCGCCCTCTGCTCCGCCGCCGGGATCTCGGTGGCGCCGAGTGGGGCGAGGCGGGTGTTGACGGCGGAGGCGGCGACGGCTTTCCCGGACTCGGCGGTCATGGCGGTGGTGCGGGGGCCCTCCTCCGGGCCGATGGCCGCCGCGGGCGGGGCGGCCCGGCCGGGGTCGACGAGTTCGAGGCGCATGCCCGTGGGGAGGGGAGAGGCGGCGGCCGGAGCGGCCTCGGTGGGCTCCGTGGCCCCGGTGGCCACAGTCATTTCGGTGGCCTCGGTGGCCTCGGTGGCCTCAGTGGCCTCAGTGGCCTCAGTGACCTCGGCGGCCTCAATGACCTCGGCGGCTTTGGCGGCCTCGGTGGTCTCGGTGGCTTCGGGAATTCGCTCCGCCCTGACCCGTACCTCCACACCGTCGGACTCGCCCACCCACAGTGGGGCGGTGGCGCCGCGGACGCGGCCCGAGACGCTTTCGGGGGTGCCGGGGTCGGCGGCATGGTCGGCGTTGTGGGTCTCCAGCTCCCGCCAGCCGGACCAGGCGCCGGTGGCGGTGGCGCGGGTGCGGACCTGGACGTGGCCGTGCAGGTCGGTCTCCGGGTTGTCCCAGACGACACCGACCAGCGAGAAGCGGCGTACGTCGCGGCGGGGCACGCCCTGTTCGGCGGCGCCGGGGGCACGGTCGTGGGTGAGGGGCGCGAGGGGCAGCGACTGGGTGCTGCCGGGAACGTGCGCCTCCGACCGTACCGTTCTTCCGGTCGTGGGCTCGGCCACGGAGTTGGCTGCCGCCACCGCGGGCGGGCCGAGCGGGAGGGCCAGGGCCGCCGCGCACGTGACACCGATCGAGGAAGCAAGGAATCCACGCATGTCACTGATCGTTGACATTGCCGTACAAATCTGTCCATCCGTGACCTGACACGCCGTAGGGCGTTTTCGTCCGATCCGGTGGCCGCGCGGTACGCCGTACGCTCGGTGCGCACCGGTGGGCCCGCGTACGCTTGCGCGGATGAACGCGACCGATCGCACCCCTGCCGACCTGCTGAATTCCGCGCTCGCCGCGGACCCGGGACGCCCCCTGGTGACCTTCTACGACGACGCCACCGGCGAACGCGTCGAACTGTCCGTCGCCACCTTCGCCAATTGGGTGGCCAAGACCGCGAACCTGCTCCAGGACGAACTGTCCGTCGAACCGGGCGACCGGGTCGCTCTGCTGCTGCCCGCGCACTGGCAGACGGCGGTGTGGCTGCTGGCGTGCGCGTCGGTGGGCGTCGTCGCCGACGTGTCGGGTGACCCGGCGGCGGCCGACCTGGTGGTGAGCGGACCGGAGCCCGAGGCGCTGGAGGCGGCGCGGGCGTGCTCGGGCGCGCGGGTCGCGCTGGCGCTGCGACCGCTCGGGGGGCGGTTCGTGCCGCGTCCGCCGGAGGGTTTCGCCGACTACGCGGTGGAGGTGCCGGGGCAGGGTGACCGGTTCGTGCCGTACGTGCCGGTGGACCCGGAGACGCCCGCGCTGATCGTGGCCGGGCGGGAGTTCAGCGGGGCGGAGGTCGTGGAGCGGGCTCGGGCGGAGGCGTCGGGGCTGGGGCTCACGGGGCCGGGGGCGCGGATCCTGTCCGGGTTGCCGTACGACACGTGGGAGGGGTTGAACGCGGGGTTGTACGGGCCGTTGGCCAGTGGCGGCTCGGTGGTGTTGTGCCGGCACCTGGAGCGGGCGGGCGCCGGTGTCGTGGACCAGCGGATCGAGACGGAGCGGGTGTCGGCCACGGCCCGGTGAGGTGCCTGCCGGGCGGCAACTCCACGTCGCGTGCCGGGCGGCAGCTCGACGTCGCCTGCCGAGAGGGGCGGCGACTCGACGTCGCGTGACCCGTTCGGGGCAGTCCCGTGCCGCCTCGGGCGCTCCCTCGGGGCATGGTCGTAGGAGCGCACGTGTGCGGGACGGAGGGAGACGTGAGCGATGAAGACGCGGACGCGCCCCTCGGTGAGGACGCCGCCAAGGAGGCCCCGGGACCCGGAGTGGGGGCTTCCGCGACCGGGAAGGGCCTGAGGCGGCGGCGCCGCAGGCGGCGTCTCGGGTGTTCCGGGCTCGCGGTCGCCGTGCTGGCCGCCGGTGCCGTGGGCGCCGGGTGGGCGGTGTACACCAAGCTGGACGGCAACATCACGTCGGACGAGGCGGCGGCGGCCGAACTGGCCCGGTACGCGAAGGAGCGGCCCACCGCGCTGGTCCCCGGCGCGCGGAACGTGCTCCTGATCGGGTCCGACTCGCGCGCCGGTGACGGCAACGCGCGCTATGGGCGGGACTCCGGGACCGAACGGTCGGACACCACGATCCTGCTGCACCTGTCCGCGGACCGGGACAACGCCACCGCCGTCTCCCTCCCCCGCGACCTGATGGTGGACGTGCCCGACTGCCGCCGCCCCGACGGGTCACGCGCCGAGCCGGTGTTCACGCAGTTCAACTACGCCTTCGCGGAGGGTGGTTCGGCGTGCACGGTCCGGACGGTGGAGAAAATGACCGGCATCCGGATCGACCATCACGTGGTCGTCGACTTCCAGGGCTTCAAAAGGATGGTCGACGCGCTCGACGGCGTCGAGGTGTGCCTGCGGAAACCGGTCGACGACAAGGATGCCAAGCTGAAGTTGCCCGCGGGCCGGGTCACACTCGACGGCGAGCAGGCGCTCGGCTACGTCCGTGCCCGCAAGTCGCTCGGAGACGGCAGCGACACCGACCGGATGGACCGGCAGCAGCGTTTCCTGGGAGCACTCGTCAACAAGGTCCAGAGCAATGGCGTACTGCTGAATCCGGTGAAGCTGTACCCCGTCCTGGACGCGGCCACCTCGTCCCTCACCACGGACCCGGATCTGGCGAGTCTGCGTGGTCTGTACGACCTCGCGCGCGGGCTGCGCGGCATTCCCACCGAGCACGTGCAATTCCTGACCGTCCCGCGGGAGTCGTACGCGGGCGACGCCAATCGCGACCAACTCGTGGAGCCCGACGCCGAGAAGCTGTTCACCCGCCTGCGGACGGACGAACCCGTGGCAATCACGTTGGCGGACGAACCGGACACGCCGACCGGTTCCGGAAACCCCCGCGAACCCGGCGCCGCCGACTCACCGGCGCCGACGTTCAGCGGGAACACCGCCGCAGAGGACATCTGCGAGTAGAACGCGCGCCGGGACGACGCGGGACGAGCAAAGACAGCGGATCGGCCCGGGATCGGCCCGGAATCCGTGTGGAAGAGCGGACAA
>NZ_BAABCQ010000224.1:0-10629 GCF_039539045.1 Streptomyces marokkonensis | reverse complement strand
CTTCGCCGGACAGCCCACGACCCACGTGGACCTGCCCACCTACCCCTTCCAACGCGAGCGCTACTGGCCCGAGGCAGCGGACACCTCCGCACCGGAGCTGAGCGCGATGTCTCCGGACGAGGCGGAGTTCTGGCAGGCCGTCGAGAGCGAGGACCTGGACGCCCTGATGGGCACCCTGGACAAGGCCGAGGCGGAGCCGCTGCGCGCGGTCCTGCCGGCCCTCGCCTCCTGGCGGCGCAACAGCCGCGACAGTTCCACCGTCGACGGCTGGCGCTACCGCGTCGGCTGGAAGCCCCTACCGAAGGCCAAGTCGGCCGACCTGTCCGGCACATGGATCGTCCTGGTTCCCGAGGTGCTGCGGGACGACGCCACAATCTCGGCCTGCGGCCGTGCCCTGGCCGGGCACGGCGCCCACGTGGTGACCCTGGCGGTGTCCTCCGCCGACGCCGAACGCAAGGCGCTCGGCGGGCTTCTCGGCGAAGTCCTGCGGGAGAACGGCACGGAGAACGAGAGGAAACTGTCCCGCATCGGCGGCGTGCTGTCCTTCCTCGCCGTGGACGAAATACCAGACCGAGCGCACCCCGCGGTTCCCGCCGGCGTCACGGCGACGCTCGCGCTGGTGCAGGCCCTCGACGACGTGGAGATCCAGGCGCTCTTGTGGTGCGCCACCATGGGCGCGGTCCAGGTCGGCGCCGCGGACCGCACGGTGAGCGTGGCGCAGGCCCAGGTGTGGGGTCTCGGAAGAGTCGTCTGCCTGGAGCGCCCCGGTAACTGGGGCGGTCTCGTAGACCTGCCTGCCGACGGGGTCGACGCAAGGATCACCGACAACCTGTGCGAAATCCTGGCGGGGCGAACGTCCGAGGCCTCCGACCCGGGCGCCGGTGACGTCGGCGGCGCGGGCGAGGACCAGATCGCGGTACGTTCGGCCGGTGCGTTCGGCCGCCGCCTCGTCCGCGCCCCGCTGAACGGAGCACCCGCCGTACGTCCGTGGCGCCCCGAGGGCACCGTACTGATCACCGGCGGCACCGGCGCCCTGGGCGGCCACGTCGCCCGATGGCTGGCGGGACGGGGAGCAGAACGGCTCGTCCTGACCAGCCGCAGGGGCGCCGCGGCCCCCGGGGCGACCGAGCTGGAGGCGGAGCTGGCGGGGCTTGGCGCCAAGGTGACGGTGGAGGCCTGCGATGTCGCCAACCGGGACCAAGTGGCCGCGCTGATCGAGCGGTTGAACGCCGAGGGCGCCCCCGTGCGTGCGGTCGTTCACACGGCGGGTGTCAGTGCCGGCGCCGCCCTGGCCGACACCGAATCGGCAGCGTTCGCCGACGTCCTCGCGGGCAAGACGGCAGGCGCCGCCCACCTCGATGAGCTGCTCGGCGGGACGGTGGACGCGTTCGTGGTGTTCTCCTCCATCGCCGGAGTGTGGGGCAGCGCCCGGCAAGCCGGATACGCGGCGGCGAACGCGGCGCTGGACGCGCTCGCCCTGCGCCGCCGGGCCCGCGGCTGGGCCGCCACATCCGTGGCGTGGGGCCAGTGGGCCGACGGCGGCATGGCCGCCGGCGACACCGGCGAGCAGCTGACCCGTCTGGGCCTGGCACCGATGGCGCCCGGCCTCGCGATCACCGCGCTTCAGCAGGCCATCGAGCACGACGAGACGCCAGTGGTCGTGGTCGACGTGGAGTGGCCGCGGTTCGCCACGGCCTTCACGACCCTGCGGCCGAGCCCGCTGATCGGTGACCTGCCCGAGGTGCGGGCGGCGCTCGCCCCCGAAGAGGACGCGGCGGACGGCACGTCCCCGTCCACTGGAGCCGACCGTGCCGAGACGCTGCGGCAGAATCTCCTCGAACTGTCCGGACCCGAACAGGAACACCTGCTCCGGGAACTCGTGCAGGAACGGGCGGCGACAGTGCTGCGGCTCGCCGCACCCACCGAGGTGCGGTCCGATCGGGCGTTCCGAACCCTCGGGTTCGACTCCTTGACCGCGGTGGAGCTGCGCAACCAACTGGGCGAGGCGACGGGCCTGCGGCTGCCGGCCGCCTTGGTCTTCGACTACCCGACGCCCACGGCGCTGGTCACGTACCTGCGGAGCAAGCTGCTCCCCGAGGGGGACGGGACAGGCACCGAGGGCGGCCCCGGCGGCCACGACGACGTGGACGAGGCCGCCGTCCGTGGCGCACTGGCGACAGTGCCGCTTGACCAACTCAGGGCCGCCGGAGTGCTGGACACCCTGTTGAAACTCGCGGACCGGCGCGGTGGGGCGCTAACCCCTCTGCCCGCGGGCGACGAGACCGAGTCGATCGACGAGATGGACGCCGACAGCCTGATCCAGATGGCGTTGGGCGACGGCGAATCCTGATGACGCGTGAAGTGTGGAGTGCATGATGGCTAGTTCGGCTGACAAGGTTCTCGAAGCGCTGCGCGCGTCGCTCAAAGAGGTCGACCGGTTGCGGCGGGAGAACACCCAGCTCACCGATGCGGCGCGGGAACCGATAGCGATCACCGGGATGAGCTGCCGCTACCCGGGCGGGGTGACGAGCCCCGAGGGCCTGTGGAACCTGGTCGAATCCGGGACCGACGCGGTCACCGCGTTCCCGACCGACCGCGGCTGGGACCTGGAGCGGCTCTACGAGGAGGCCCACGACAACGCGGTCACCTTCGAGGGCGGCTTCGTCGACGGGGTCACGGACTTCGATGCGGGCTTCTTCGGCATTTCGCCGCGCGAGGCGCTGGCGATGGACCCGCAGCAGCGCGTGCTCCTGGAGGAGTCCTGGAAGGCCCTGGAACGGGCAGGAGTCGATCCCTCGTCGCTGCGCGGCACCGCGACCGGTGTCTTCGTCGGAGCCCAGTCGTCCGGTTACGAGACGAGTCTGCGGCAGTCGAACGAGAACGTCGCGGGCTACTACGTCACCGGCACCGCGGGAAGCGTCGTCTCCGGACGCGTCTCCTACTCCCTGGGCCTGGAGGGCCCGGCCGTGACGATCGACACGGCGTGCTCGTCGTCGCTCGTGGCCCTCCACCAGGCAGTGCAGGCACTGCGCCAGCGAGAGTGCTCCCTCGCGCTGGCCGCCGGTGTGACCGTGATGAACAACCCTGGCGCGTTCGCCGAGTTCAGCCAGCAGGGTGGCCTTGCGGCGGACGGCCGCTGCAAGTCCTTCGCGGTCGCCGCCGACGGCACCGGCTGGGCCGAGGGCGTGGGCGTCCTGGTGGTGGAGCGGCTCTCCGACGCGCTCCGCAACGGACGCGAGATCCTCGCGGTGATCCGCGGCTCGGCCGTGAACCAGGACGGCGCGAGCAACGGCCTGACCGCGCCGAACGGCCCCTCCCAGCGCCGGGTCATCCGGGCCGCGCTGGCCAACGCCGGCCTCTCGCCCAGACAGATCGACGCCGTGGAGGCACACGGCACCGGCACCGTTCTCGGCGACCCCATCGAGGCCCAGGCCCTCCTGGAGACGTACGGCCAGGACAGGTCGGAGGGCAGACCGCTGTTCCTCGGCTCGATGAAGTCCAACTTCGGTCATGCGCAGGCCGCTTCAGGCGTCGCCGGTGTGATCAAGATGGTGATGGCGCTGCGGCACGCGGCCCTGCCCCGCACCCTCCACGTCGACGAGCCGACGCCGCACGTGGACTGGTCGGCCGGGTCCGTCGAGCTCCTGACCCAGCCGGTGGAGTGGCCGGAGACCGGGCAGCCGCGCCGCGCGGGCGTCTCCTCCTTCGGCGTGAGCGGCACGAACGCGCACGTCATCGTCGAGCAGGCGCCCGTGCGCGAGGTCGAGCCCGCCGCCGACGGGCCCAGGCGGAACCGGACCCTGCCGATCGTCCCCTGGCTCGTAGCGGGCGCGACCGGCGAAGCGCTGAAGGCACAGGCGAGCGAACTCCGAGCTCACCTGGACAACGCCCCCGCGGACGAATCCGGCGCCCTGGACGTCGGCTATTCGCTCGCCACGGGACGCGCCGCCCTGGAACACCGCGCGGTGATCCTCGCCGACGGCCGTACCGGACTCGTCGACGGCCTGGGCGAGTTGAGCGCGTCCGGCAACGGCCCGGCAGTGGTGCGCGGAGTAGTGGCACCTGGACGCCTGGCGGTGCTCTTCTCAGGACAGGGCTCCCAACGGGCCGGCATGGGACGGGAGCTGTACGAGACCTACCCCGCCTTCAGCGAGGTGTTCGACGCGGTCTGCGCGGAGCTGGACCGTCACCTGGACCGGCCGCTGCGCGAGGTCGTCTTCGACGGCGGTGACCTGCTGGACCAGACGCAGTTCACGCAGGCCGGGCTGTTCGCGCTTGAGGTGGCGCTGTTCGAGCTGGTGACGTCGTGGGGTGTGAAGCCGGACTACCTGCTGGGTCACTCCATCGGCGAGCTGTCGGCCGCGTACGTGGCTGGAATGCTGTCGCTGGAGGACGCTGCTGCGCTGGTGGCGGCGCGGGGCCGTCTGATGCAGGCGCTTCCGGCCGGTGGGGCGATGGTCTCGCTCCAGGCGGCGGAGGACGAGGTCCTGCCGCTGTTGACGGACGGCGTGTCCATCGCCGCGCTCAACGGTCCGCGTTCCACGGTGATTTCCGGCGACGAGGTGGCGGTTCTCGAGATCGCCGCGCACTTCGAGGGTGAGGGTCGTAAGACCAAGCGTCTGCGGGTCAGCCATGCCTTCCACTCCCCGCGTATGGAGGCCATGCTCGACGACTTCCGCGCCGTCGCGGAGCGCCTCACCTACAACGCGCCCCAGATCGCCATCGTCTCCAACGTCACCGGCGCGGTGATTCCCGCACGCGAGATCCGCACGGCGGAGTACTGGGTGCGCCACGTCCGCGACGCGGTCCGCTTCCTGGACGGCGTCCGCACCCTGCAGACCCAGGGTGTGACCGCCTTCCTGGAACTGGGCCCCGACGGAGTGCTCTCCGCCATGGTCCAGGACTGCGTCACGTCCGGACCCGGCACCGAGGGCACCCTCTCCGTCCCGGCGCTCCGCAAGGGGCGCGACGAGGCACGCACGTCCGCCGCCGCGCTCGCCGAACTGCACGTCCGTGGCAAGGAGGTCGACTGGGCGGCGTACTTCGCGGGCACCGGTGCCCGCCGCGTCGACCTGCCCACCTACGCCTTCCAAGGGCAGCGCTACTGGCCGCACGTCCCCGAGGACCAGACCGCCGTGGCCGGCGAGGGTGGTAACACCCCCGAAGAGGCCCGGTTCTGGGACGCTGTCGAACGCGAGGACCTGCAGTCGCTCGTCGACGCCGTACGCCCCGACGACTCCGCCCCACTCGCCGACGCGCTCCCGGCGCTCGCTGCCTGGCGACGGCAGAGCCGCGACAACTCCACGGCCGACGAGTGGCGTTACGGAATCAGCTGGAAGCCCGTCACGGGCGGCCCGGCGGGACAACCGTCGGGCGACGCGCTGACGGGCACCTGGATCGTCGCCGTACCCCGGGGCGCCGGAGGCGACCCCTCGGTGCACAGCACGGGCAGCCTGGCGCGCAGTACGATCGACGGCCTCGCCGCGCACGGCGCCACGGTGCTGCCGCTGGAGATCGACGCCGCCGCCACCGACCGCGCGGCACTCGCGCACGAACTCGCGCAAGCTCTCCGGGACTCCGGGCAGCCGGCCGGCGTGCTCTCCCTCCTGGCCCTGGACGAGGAGCCGCACCCCACCCACACCGTCGTACCGGCCGGCATGGCCGGCACACTGGCGCTGGTCCAGGCTCTCGGCGACACGGAGATCGACGCGCCGCTCTGGCTCGGCACCCGCGGAGCCGTCTCCGTCGGCCGCTCCGACCCGCTGACCAGCGCGGTCCAGGCCGCGCTGTGGGGGCTCGGCCGGGTCGTCGGCCTGGAGTGCGCCCACCGCTGGGGCGGACTGGTCGACCTGCCGGCCACGCTCGACGAGCGCGCGGCCGGCCGGCTGTGCGCGGTCCTGGCCGACGGAGGCGAGGACCAGGCGGCGGTGCGCTCCTCCGGGACATTCGTACGCCGACTCGTCCGCGACCCCCGAGGGGAGAGCACCGACGGCTCGACGTGGACGCCCCGCGGCACCGCACTCATCACGGGCGGCACCGGCGCGCTCGGCAGCCACGTGGCGCGCTGGCTGGCCAAGGGCGGCGCACAGAGCCTGATCCTCACCAGCCGCCGAGGCCCCGACGCACCCGGAGTCGCCGAGCTCGTCGACGAGCTCCAGGAGTTCGGCACCCAGGTGACCGTCGTCGCTTGCGACATCACCGACCGCGCAGCCGTCGCCGCACTGATCGAGCAGACCACCGCCACGCCGGACACGGACGGCGAGGAGAGCACCCTGCGGACCGTCGTGCACGCCGCGGGCGTCGGCACAGCCATGCTGCTGTCCGAAGCCACCACGGAGACACTCGCCGCGGAGCTGTCCGCCAAGGTCGCCGGCGCCGTCCACCTGGACGAACTGCTCGAAGACCACGACCTCGACGCCTTCGTCGTCTTCTCCTCCGTCGCCGGAGTCTGGGGCAGCGGTGGCCAGAGCGGCTACGCCGCCGCCAACGCCTACCTCGACGGACTCGTCCAGCGTCGCAGGGCACGCGGCGTCCCCGCGACCTCGGTCGCCTGGGGCGCCTGGGCCGGCGGCGGCATGGCCGACGGCGAGGAGGGCGAGCAGCTGCTGCGCCTGGGCATCCGGTCCATGGCGCCCGCCCCCGCGATCACCGCGCTGCAGCGAGCACTCGACTGCGACGACACCCTGGTGACGGTCGCGGACATGGACTGGGCGCGCTTCGTGCCCGTCTTCGCCGCAGCCCGCCCCCGCCCGCTGATCGGCGACCTGGCCGAGGCGCGCGAGGCCCTGACGACCCCCACGGGACCCGACGGGACGAACGGCCCGGCAGAGGGCACGTCCCCGCTGGGCGAACGGCTCGGGCACCTGAGCGCCGCCGAGCGCACCGAGGCACTGACCGAACTGGTCAGGGGCCAGGCCGCCGTCGTACTCGGGCACGGCTCGGCGGACGGGGTCGAGCCCGACCGGGCGTTCCGCGAGCTCGGCTTCGACTCGCTCACCGCGGTCGAACTGCGCAACAGGCTCGCCGCCGAGACGGGCCTGAGCCTCCCGAGCACCATGGTCTTCGACCACCCGACGCCGGCCGTCCTCGCCCGGTTCCTCGACGCCGAACTCGCCTTCGAAACCGGCGACGGGTACGGCGCGTCCGACACCCGCCAAATCTCCGCCGCGGGCACCCGCGCTCCGGCCGGCAACACCGCGGCCGTCGAGGACGAGGACCTGATCGCCATTGTCGGCATGAGCTGCCGCTACCCCGGCGAGGTCGAGAGCCCCGAGGACCTGTGGCGACTCCTCGCCGCAGGCGGCGACGGCATCACCGGCTTCCCCACGGCCCGCGGCTGGGATCTGGAAGGCATCTACGACCCCGACCCGGCCCACCCCGGTACGAGCTATACCCTCCAAGGCGGCTTCCTGCACGGGGCGGGCGACTTCGACGCCGGCTTCTTCGGGATCTCCCCGCGCGAGGCCCTGGCGATGGACCCGCAGCAGCGGCTCCTCCTCGAAGCCTCCTGGGAGGTCTTCGAGCGCGCGGGCATCGACCCGACGTCGGTGCGTGGCGAGCAGATCGGTGTCTTCGCCGGAGCCTCCTCGTCCGGCTACGGCGCCGGCGCCGCCCAGACCCCCGAGGGCGGCGAAGGACACCTCATCACGGGCACCGCGACGAGCGTGGTCTCCGGCCGCATCGCGTACATGATGGGCCTTGAGGGCCCGGCGGTGACGGTCGACACCGCGTGCTCGTCGTCACTGGTGGCCCTGCACCTCGCCGCGCAGGCCTTGCGCCAGGGCGAGTGCAGCATGGCCCTCGCGGGCGGCGTCGCGCTCCTCGCGACCCCGGCCGCGTTCGTGGAGTTCTCCCGCCAGCGCGGCCTCGCGGCGGACGGCCGCTGCAAGCCCTTCGCGGAGGCGGCGGACGGCACGGGCTGGTCCGAGGGCGTGGGCGTGCTCCTGGTGGAGCGCCTGTCCGACGCCCGCCGCCTCGGTCACGAGGTCCTCGCGGTGGTCCGGGGCAGCGCGATCAACCAGGACGGTGCCTCCAACGGCCTGACCGCCCCGAACGGCCCGTCCCAGCAGCGCGTGATCCGCCAGGCCCTGGCGAACGCCGGCCTGTCCGCGTCGCAGGTGGACGCGGTGGAGGCGCACGGCACGGGCACCCGTCTCGGCGACCCGATCGAGGCCCAGGCGCTCATCGCGACCTATGGTCAGGAACGGGCTGACGGCTGCCCGCTGTGGCTGGGCTCGATCAAGTCCAACATCGGCCACGCCGCGGCGGCGGCCGGCGTGGGCGGCGTCATCAAGATGGTCATGGCGATGCGGGAGGGTGTGCTGCCGCGGACCCTGCACGTGGACGAGCCGACGCCCCAGGTCGACTGGTCGGCGGGTGCGGTGGAGCTGCTGACGGAGTCGGTGGCGTGGCCGGAGACGGGCGAGCCGCGCCGTGCGGGTGTCTCGTCCTTCGGTATCAGCGGCACGAATGCGCATGTGGTCCTGGAGCAGGCGCCGGAGGTCGAGGAGCCGGAGGCGGTTGTGGCTCCGGTGGCGTTGCCGGTGGTGCCGTGGGTGGTGTCGGCGAAGTCGGAGGCGGGGCTGTCGGGGCAGGTGGAGCGGCTGCGGTCGTTCGTTGCCGAGCGTCCTGGGCTGTCGCCGGTGGATGTGGGTTTCTCGCTGGTGACGTCGCGTGCGGTGCTGGGCCATCGGGCGGCACTGGTCGGGGACCGGACTGTGCGGGGTGCGGCCTCGGCCGGCAGGACGGCTGTGCTGTTCTCGGGCCAGGGCTCGCAACGGCCGGCCATGGGCCGGGAGTTGTACGAGGCGTTTCCGGTGTTCGCGGACGTGTTCGACGCGGTGTGCGCGGAGCTGGACCGACACTTGGACCAGCCCCTTCGTGAGGTGGTTTTCGAGGGTGGTGAGCTGCTGGATCGGACGCAGTTCACGCAGGCGGGTCTGTTCGCGCTTGAGGTGGCGCTGTTCGAGCTGGTGACGTCATGGGGCGTAAGGCCCGACTTCCTGCTGGGTCACTCGATCGGTGAGTTGTCGGCCGCGTACGTGGCCGGCGTGCTGTCGCTGGAGGACGCTGCCGTGCTGGTGGCGGCGCGGGGGCGTCTGATGCAGGCGCTGCCGGCCGGTGGGGCGATGGTGTCGTTGCAGGCGACCGAGGACGAGGTCCTGCCGCTGTTGGTCGACGGCGTGTCGATCGCCGCGCTCAACGGCCCGCGTTCGACGGTGGTGTCGGGTGACGAGGCAGAGGTCTCGCGGATCGCCGCGTACTTCGAGGGTGAGGGTCGTAAGACGAAGCGTCTGCGGGTGAGTCATGCGTTCCACTCGCCGCGTATGGACGCGATGCTCGACGACTTCCGCAAGGCCGCGGAGCGACTGACCTTCAACGCCCCGCAGCTGTCGATCGTCTCGGATGTGACAGGTGCGGTGCTGTCGGCGGAGGAGGTGCAGGATCCGGAGTACTGGGTGCGCCATGTCCGTGAGGCGGTGCGTTTCCTGGATGGCATCCGCACCTTGGAAGCGGAAGGTGTGACGGCGTTCCTGGAGCTGGGTCCGGACGGTGTGCTGTCCGCGATGGCGCAGGACTGCGTCACCTCCGACTCCGGCGAGATCACCTTCGTACCCGCCCTCCGCAAGAACCGCGACGAGCCGGAATCGCTGGTCACCGCTCTGGCCGAACTGTACGTACGCGGCGAGGCGGTCGACTGGACGGCGTACTACGCCGGTACCGGTGCGCGCCGGGTGGAACTGCCGACGTACGCCTTCCAGCGGCAGTGGTACTGGGCTGCGGCGACGACGACCCTTCTCGGTGACCTGACCGGTGTCGGTCAGCACTCCACGGAGCACCCGCTCCTGGGCGCGGCGATATCGCTGGCCGAGGGTGACGGGCTCGTGCTGACGGGCCGCATCTCCCTTCAGTCGCATGCGTGGCTCGCGGATCATGTGGTGTTGGGTTCGGTGTTGTTGCCGGGTACGGCGTTTGTGGATCTGGCGTTGTATGCGGGGGAGAGAGTTGGCTGTGGGGGGCTTGAGGAGTTGACGCTGGAGGCGCCGTTGGTGCTTCCTGAGCGTGGTGGGGTGTCGGTTCAGTTGTCGGTGGCGGCCGCGGGTGCTGACGGTCGTCGTGTGGTGAGTGTGCATTCGCGGCCGGCTGATGATGCCGAGGGCGAATGGGTGTGTCATGCCCGGGGTGTGCTGTCGGTCGAGGCCGGGGCTGTGGGTGAAGGGCTTGAGGTGTGGCCCCCGCGCGACGCGGTGGTGGTGGACGTCGAGGGCTTCTACGAAGGACTCGCCGGACTGGGATACGGGTACGGCCCGGTCTTCCAGGGGCTGCGGTCCGTCTGGAAGCGCGACGACGAGGTGTTCGCGGAGGTGTCCCTCCCCGATGGCGAGGACTCCGACGGGTTCGGTGTGCATCCCGCCCTGCTGGACGCTGCGCTGCATGCCATGGGACTGACGTCCGGAGACGGTGGGACGAGCGAGGGTGGTTCGCCGGGTCTGCCGTTCGCGTGGTCGGGGGTGTCGTTGTCGGCGGTGGGTGCGCGGGTGTTGCGGGTGCGGATTGCGCGCTCGGGTTCGGGTGTGTCGTTGCTGTTGGCTGATGGTACGGGTGCGCATGTGGCGTCGGTGGAGTCGT
>NZ_BAABCQ010000223.1:0-10639 GCF_039539045.1 Streptomyces marokkonensis | reverse complement strand
GTCTGGGCAGATAGGAGAGCTTGTTCGGACGCCCCGGCGTCCTGTCCGGTGCCGTCCGGGCTGTTGGCCGGGACGGGACTGTCCGGATCGGATCGCACACGGACCGAACAAGTACTAGGGAGGACTCCGTTTCGGTACAAGCACGGTACGAGGCGGTCGCGTCGGGCGGTCGTCGCGCAGCGTGAAGGAGTCGGCCGTGGCCTCACCCATGTCCGCGAGCAGTTTCCTCAAGGCACTGAAAGCAGAGGGCCTCACCGTCGTCCAGGTCGACGACTGGCGGGACCACAACCGCAACCACAAGGGCCCGTGGGGGCCCGTGCACGGCGTGATGATCCACCACACGGTGACCAAGGGCAGCAAACGGACCGTGGAGATCTGCCGCAAGGGCTACGAGGGCCTGCCGGGTCCGCTGTGCCACGGGGTCATCACCAAGGACGGCAAAGTCCACCTGGTCGGCTACGGCCGGGCCAACCACGCCGGGCTCGGCGACGACGACGTCCTGCGCGCGGTGATCGCGGAGAAGGGGCTGCCCCGGGACAACGAGACGAACACCGACGGCAACAGGCACTTCTACGGCTTCGAGTGCGAGAACCTGGGCGACGGCGACGATCCGTGGCCGACGGCACAGCTGGAGGCGATCGAGCGGGCCGCAGCCGCGATCTGCCGCCATCACGGGTGGAATGAACGATCCGTCATCGGCCACCTCGAATGGCAGCCGGGGAAGGTCGACCCCCGGGGGTTCACGATGGCGTCGATGCGGGGGCGGATCCGGGACCGGCTGAAGTGACCCGTGCGCCGTGCGCCGGCGGCGTGACAATGGCAGGGTGAACGGCACCGACCCCTCTGGCCCCGCCATCCTGCGACCCCGCCTGCCCTCCCCGTTGCAGGAGGTCGCCGACGGGCGGTTCGAGCGTCGCGGTGTCCGGTTGCTGCTCAAGCGGGACGATCTGATCCACCCCGAACTGGTCGGCAACAAATGGCGCAAACTCGCGCCGAATCTCGCCACGGCGGGAGGTCGTGCCGTCGTCACGTTCGGCGGCGCCTACTCCAACCACCTGCGCGCCACGGCCGCCGCCGGCCGACTGCTCGGGCTGCCCACAGTGGGCGTGGTACGCGGTCAGGAACTGGCCGGCCGACCGCTCAACCCCTCCCTGACCCGGTGCGCGGCCGACGGCATGCGGCTGCACTTCGTCGACCGGTCGACGTACCGCCGCAAGACCGAACCGGCGACCCTGGCGGCCCTCCTGCGCTCGGTGGACGCCGAGGACGCGGTCGTCGTCCCCGAGGGCGGCAGCAACGCGGAGGCCGTCCGCGGCTGCCGGGCTCTCGGTGAGGAACTGGGCGAACACACCGACGTGGTCGCGCTCGCCTGCGGCACCGGCGGCACGCTCGCCGGGCTGGCCGCCGGCCTCCCCCCGGGCCGCCGCACACTGGGAATACCGGTGCTCAAGGGCGGCTTCCTGGCAGACGACATACGGCGGCTCCAGGAGCGTGCGTTCGGTGGGCTCCGCGGCTCCTGGAGCCTCGACGACCGCTTCCACTACGGCGGCTACGCCCGTACCACTGCCGAGCTCGACACGTTCGCCCAGGACTTCGAAGACCGCCACGGTCTCCCCGTGGAGCGCGTCTATGTCGCCAAGATGCTCCACGCCCTGCTCGTCCTCACCGAGGAGGGCGCCTTCCCCCGAGGGACCACCCTGACGGCGGTCGTCACGGGCCGTCCCTTTCCCTGAACGCCGCCCCCGCACGGCCTCGGCCGGCCAGAGCACCTCCCGGGCGTCCGGCGCCGCGCGCGTGACGTCCCCGCCTCGCCGCAGGCCGCGTCGGACCGTCGGCACGGCCGGCAGCGTCGCACCGCCAGCACATCCGGCCCCACATCGCGCCACCCGCACATCCGGCCGGCCCCACATCGCACCACCCGCACATCCGGCCGGCCCCACGACGCACCACCTGCTACCCGGTCGGCCGCCGGCCCGCTACGCCGTCTCCCGGTACGCCGCCGCCTCCTCCAGGTCCAGCCGGCGCAGCAGCGTCCGCAGCATCTCGTCGTCGATGTGGCGGCCGTCCCGCAGCCGGACGAAGACCTCCCGCTCGGTGCCGATCATCTCCCGGGACAGCCGCCGGTAGGTGTCGTCGGCGCTCTCCCCGGTGACGGGGTTGACCTGCCCCAGCCGTTCCCAGACGGCGTTGCGGCGGCGCTCCAGGACCGTGCGGAGGCGGTCGACGAGTGGGGCAGGCAGGGCATCGCGCTCGTCGGCGAGGAGGTCGTCCAGGCGCTGCTCGGCGGCGCGGGAGGCCTGCGCCTGCGCGTTGGCCTCCGCCAGCGTCCGGGCCTGTACGTCGTGAGCGGGGAACTGCAGCAGGCGGATCAGCGGCGGCAGGGTGACGCCCTGAACGACGAGCGTGCCGATGACCGTGGTGAAGGTGAGGAACAGCAGCAGGTCGCGCTCGGGGAAGGGCTCGCCGCCGTGCACGGTGAGCGGGATGGAGAAGGCGATCGCCAGCGAGACCACACCCCGCATCCCGGCCCAGCCGATCACGAACGGCCCCTTCCAGGAGAGGTCCCCCTCGCGCGCGCGGACGCGTGCCGACAGCCGCGGCAGGAAGGTCGCCGGATACACCCACACGAATCTCGCCACGGCGACCACCAGGAAGACGGCGACCGCGTACCGGGCGACGTCGGCACCCTCGTAGCCCCCGAGCCCCCTGAGGACCACGGGCAGCTGGAGTCCGATCAGGGCGAACACCGCCGACTCGAGGACGAACGCGACCATCTTCCACACCGCCTCCTCCTGGAGGCGGGTGGCGAAATCGACCTGCCACGCGCGGTGGCCGAGGCAGAGTGCGACGACCACCACCGCGAGCACCCCGGAGGCGTGCAGCTGCTCGGCGACCGCGTAGGCGACGAAGGGGATCAGCAAGGAGAGCGTGTTCTGCAGCAGTGCCTCCCTCAGGTGTGTGCGCAGCCACTGGAGCGGCACCATCAGCACCAGTCCGACGCCGACGCCGCCGACCGCGGCGATCAGGAACTCCGTGATTCCCCCGGCCCAGGTGGCGCCCTCGCCGACCGCCGCGGCGAGCGCCACCCTGAAGGCGGTGATCGCGGTGGCGTCGTTCACCAGGGACTCTCCCTGGAGGATCGTGGTGATCCGGGAGGGCAGCCCCACGCGGCGCGCGACCGCCGTGGCCGCGACGGCGTCCGGCGGCGCCACCACCGCGCCGAGCACCAGCGCCGCGGTCAGCGGCAGACCGGGCACGATCAGGTACGCGGCCCAGCCGACGACGAAGGTCGCGAAGAGCACGTAACCCACGGACAGCAGCGCCACAGGCCGCAGCTGGGCCCGCAGGTCGAGGTAGGAGCTGTCGGTGGCCGCCGTGTGGAGCAGTGGGGGCAGCAGCAGTGGCAGGACAATGTGCGGGTCGAGGGTGTAGTCGGGCACGCCGGGTACGTAGCTCACCGCCAGGCCCACCGCGACCAGCAGCAGCGGCGCGGGCACCGGCACCCGCCGTCCCGCCGCGGCGATCACGGCGCTGCCCGCCACCAGCAACAGCAGCGGCATCACATCCATCGTCGTCGCCCGCTCTCTTTCCGCGCGGCCCTCCGCACACCCGACGTAACCTGGCAATCATGAAACAGTGCACGCACGCCGACGCGCTGCCGCACCCGGAACCGGAACCGCGGAGCGAGACCTGCCCGGAGTGTCTGGCCGAGGGCACGGAGCCGGTGCAGTTGAGACTGTGCCTCTTCTGCGGTCACGTCGGCTGCTGCGACTCCTCGCCCGGGCGGCACGCGACGGCGCACCACGAGGACACCGGCCACCCGGTGATGCGGACCTTCGAGCCCGGGGAGGACTGGCGCTGGTGCTTCGTCGACCACGTCCTCGTGTGACCTGTGTCCGGGACGGTTCGACCGCCTGACGCCTGGGTACGTCAACCCGGCGCGCGCTCTTCCGATTTGGGCCCGCCACACCCCTAGCCACTGTGCGTGTTCACGTGTTTACTATGAGTGACAGCAAGGGGTTGGGGTCTCGGGGACAGGAAAGTTCGGAGCGCGATAACGTCACCGCTGAACCATGTATCGCGTTACCCCGAGGGGCGGCCCTCGGCCCTGTAACGCTTGTACCACCTTGGAGGTGAGGGTGTCCCAGATCGCAGGCGAGCCCGCGACCCAGGACTTCGTCGAAGTCCGGCTGCCGGCCGCGGGTGCCTACCTGTCGGTGCTGCGTACGGCGACGGCCGGCCTCGCAGCCCGTTTGGACTTCACCCTCGACGAGATCGAGGACCTGCGCATCGCAGTAGACGAGGCCTGCGCGATCCTGCTTCAGCAGGCCGTGCCCGGTTCGGTGCTCAGTTGTGTCTTCCGCCTCGTCGACGACTCGCTCGAGGTCACCGTCTCGGCGCCGACCACGGACGGCCACGCCCCGGCGCGGGACACCTTCGCCTGGACCGTGCTGTCCGCACTCGCAGGCAAGGTCTCCTCTGCCGTGGACGAGGACAAAACCGTTTCGATCAGCCTCTACAAACAGCGCGGCGCGGGACCCGGGCCGACGTGAGGAACGGGGACGGGCCGGTGCGGGACGAAGAGCGCGGCACAGGGGAGCTGCCGGCCGAGGGCACACGTTCTGAGAACGAGGCCCGGCGGATGGCGGACGGCATCGACGGCATTCCCGAGCAGGCCCGGCCGCATCCGGAGGACGAGGCCTCGCCCGAGGCCGTCGTCCCGGGCGACGGGCAGCGGACCGGGGACACACCCGTCCGTCCCGTCCGCGCGGAGGCGAGTGCTCGGGAAAGGGCAACGGGCGGGACGATGAGCGAGCACGAGCGACACTCCGAGGACGGCGCGGCGGGTGCACGGGGCGGGCAGGGCACACGGCACGACCCGCAGGACCGCAGCGGGGCCCGTCTCCTGTTCGCCGAGCTGCGCACGCTGACGAAGGACAGCCCCGAGTACGCGGAGCTGCGCAATCGGCTGGTCCGCATGCATCTGCCGCTCGTCGAGCACCTCGCGCGCCGCTTCCGCAATCGGGGAGAGCCCCTGGACGACCTCACCCAGGTCGCCACCATCGGACTGATCAAGTCGGTCGACCGGTTCGACCCGGAGCGCGGGGTGGAGTTCTCCACGTACGCGACCCCGACGGTCGTCGGCGAGATCAAGCGACACTTCCGGGACAAGGGCTGGGCGGTGCGTGTCCCGCGTCGGCTGCAGGAGCTGCGACTGGCCCTGACGACGGCCACCGCTGAGCTTTCCCAGCTGCACGGGCGCTCCCCCACGGTCCACGAGCTCGCCGAGAAACTGGCGATCTCGGAGGAGGAGGTCCTGGAGGGCCTGGAGTCGGCCAACGCCTACTCCACGCTGTCCCTGGATGTCCCGGACACCGACGACGAATCCCCGGCGGTCGCCGACACCCTCGGCGCCGAGGACGAGGCGCTGGAGGGCGTCGAGTACCGGGAGTCACTCAAGCCTCTGCTGGAGGATCTGCCACCGCGGGAGAAGCGGATCCTGCTGCTGCGCTTCTTCGGCAACATGACCCAGTCGCAGATCGCGCAGGAGGTCGGGATCTCGCAGATGCACGTGTCGCGGCTGCTGGCGCGCACGCTGGCGCAGTTGCGCGAGAAGCTGCTGGTCGAGGAGTAGCCGTCGGCGCCCGGAGACCACCGGACGACTGTTGCGCCCGGTCAGTGCCGGGCAGCGGTCACTTCTGGGCGCTGCTGGGTCCCCGGATGCCGAGGGCCTGGGTGGTCGCGGGGTTCACGAGCAGCACCAGTGCCGTGACGGCCACGACGCCGAGCACGATGCCCGCCGGGATGGCCACGCTGTCTGCCTGCAGCAGGTTGTAGGCCACGGGCAGGGCCATGATCTGCGTGATGACGGCGGGCCCACGGCTCCAGCCCCGCCGACCGATGAGTCCGCGGGCGGCGAGCAGCGGCAGCAGGGCGAGGACCATCAGGGTGATGCCGCCGGTGACCGCCGAGGTCCGGTCGTTGGGGTGGCCGGTGAGGCCCACCACGAGCATCCAGACGCCGCCGACGACAAGCGCCAGCCCCTCCAGCGCGGCGAGCGCGGCCGCGGCGGTCAGCCGGCCAGGGCGGGGGCCCGCCTCTTCGGCGGCTGCGGGGGTGGGGTTCTGCTCACTGCTCACCCCTGAAGGGTAGCCCTCGGCGCACCGATACCCGCGAGCGCGTCCGTCGTGCCGCTCCCCGCAAACGCGCACCGCGCCGCAAAGGCCTACCACCGCAACGACGCACCGCCCAACGACGCACCGCACGCGCCCCGCGCCGGCGGCCGAACCGCACGCGCTCCGCTCCCGCGGCGATCCTCACCTCGGACTGGGCCGAGTACCACCCAGTAGGTACCCTGCACACCATGCGTGCACTTCTCGTGGTCAATCCGGCGGCAACCACCACGAGTGCGCGTACGCGCGACGTGCTGATCCACGCCCTCGCGAGCGAGATGAAGCTCGAGGCGGTCACCACCGAGTACCGCGGCCACGCGCGCGACCTCGGCCGGCAGGCGGCACAGAGCGACGACGTCGACCTGGTGGTGGCGCTCGGCGGCGACGGCACGGTGAACGAGGTCGTCAACGGTCTGCTGCACGCCGGCCCCGACCCGGAGCACCTGCCCGGTCTCGCCGTGGTCCCCGGGGGTTCCACCAACGTCTTCGCCCGCGCCCTCGGCCTGCCCAACCACGCGGTGGAGGCCACCGGCGCCCTGTTGGACGCGCTGCGCCAGGGCAGCGAGCGAACCGTCGGACTGGGCCTGGCGTCGGGCACGCCGGGCTCGGAGGACGAGGCGGTCCCGGCCCGCTGGTTCTCGTTCAACGCCGGACTGGGCTTCGACGCCGGTGTGGTCGGCCGCGTCGAGCAGCACCGCGAGCGCGGCAAGAAGTCGACACACGCCCTCTACGTCCGTCAGGTGATGCGCGCGCTCATCGGCGAGCCGCACCGCCGCAGTGGAACGATCACCCTGGAGCGGGCGGGTGAGGACCCGGTCACCGATCTGGTGCTGTCCATAGTCTCGAACACGTGTCCCTGGACGTTTCTCGGCAACCGTCCGATCTACGCGTCACCCAAGGCGTCGTTCGACACCGGGCTCGACGTCTTCGGCCTGCACCGCCTGTCCACGGCGGCGGTTGCCCGGTATGGCACCCAGTTGCTCACTTCGTCCCCCGAGCGCGGGCCCCGGGGTCGACACGCCGTCTCCCTGCACGACATGACCGAGTTCACCTTGCAATCGAAGGTGCCACTCCCCCTCCAGATGGACGGTGACCACCTGGGGCTGCGGACCAGCGTGACGTTCACAGGCGTTCGCCGTGCACTGCGTGTGATTGTGTGAGCAGAAGGGGCGAAAGTCCTTTCACTCGAACGTTTAGACCAGGGTCCACCCCATAGAAGTACGGCTGTGACCTAGTCGACACCGCAGAATCTAAAAAAACTTTCCGGAAGGGGTTGTATCCGCCGCCGAGGTTTGCGAGTCTCTACTTGGCGATCGGGACGGCCCGCAAGACCGGCCTCCACAGATCACCAGAACCCCTCTTCAAACCACAGGACCACGTCAGGGCAACCTGGCGGTAGGCCCTTCCCTTGTTGAGGGATTCGTGAAAGCGTTCACATTCACAAGCATTCCAGCATGTAATACCAAGGAGAGGTAGCAGCCATGGACTGGCGTCACCGCGCCGTTTGCCGCGAAGAAGACCCCGAGCTCTTCTTCCCCATCGGCAACACCGGTCCCGCGCTGCTGCAGATCGAGGAAGCCAAGGCCGTCTGCCGTCGCTGCCCTGTCATGGAGCAGTGCCTGCAGTGGGCGCTCGAGTCCGGCCAGGACTCCGGCGTCTGGGGTGGTCTCAGCGAGGACGAGCGCCGCGCAATGAAGCGCCGTGCCGCCCGCAACCGGGCTCGTCAGGCTTCCGCCTGACCATCCACCCCTGCTGACAGCCTGAGCTTGGCGGCGTGTACAGCGAGTACACAACCCCCGCTCCCGAGCCGCAGCGCGCAGTACCGATGCGATCGCACGAGCACTGGCCTCGGACCTTCACCGGTCCGGGGCTTTTTGCTGTCCGGCCGGCCCCGCCGTCCACGGGGTCCGCCTCGCTGCCTACTTCTCCGTGGGCACCGGGATGTCCAGGATCACCCGAGTGCCGCGCTCCGCGGCCGGGACCATGTCGAAGGTGCCGCCCAGCTCGCCCTCCACCAGGGTGCGGACGATCTGCAGGCCGAGGTTGCCGGAGCGGTGCGGGTCGAAGTCCTCGGGCAGTCCGACACCGTCGTCCTGGACGGTGACCAGCAGCCGGACCTCCTTCGTCGTACCGCCACGGACCGCGGACACCTCGACCGTGCCGGTGTCGCCCTCCCGGAAACCGTGTTCCAGCGCGTTCTGCAGAATCTCGGTCAGCACCATCGACAGGGGAGTCGCGACCTCGGCGTCCAGGATGCCGAAGCGACCGGTGCGCCGACCGGTGACCTTGCCCGGCGAGATCTCGGCCACCATCGCCAGCACTCGGTCGGCGATCTCGTCGAACTCCACCCGCTCGTCCAGGGTCTGAGACAGCGTCTCGTGCACGATCGCGATCGACCCGACCCGGCGTACGGCCTCTTCGAGCGCCTCGCGCCCCCGGTCGGACTCGATGCGCCGCGCCTGGAGGCGCAGCAGTGCCGCCACCGTCTGGAGGTTGTTCTTCACCCGATGGTGGATCTCCCGGATGGTGGCGTCCTTGGTGATCAACTCCCGCTCGCGGCGGCGCAGTTCCGTCACGTCTCGCAGGAGAACCAGTGAACCGATGCGCGTGCCCTTCGGCTTGAGCGGGATGGCGCGGAACTGGATCACGCCGTCGTGCGCCTCGATCTCGAACTCGCGCGGCGCCCAGCCGCTGGCGACCTTGGCGAGCGCCTCGTCCACCGGGCCGCGGGAGGGGGCCAGTTCGGCGGTGGTCCGGCCGAGGTGATGGCCGACCAGGTCGGCGGCGAGGCCCATGCGGTGGTAGGCCGACAGCGCGTTCGGGGAGGCGTACTGGACGATGCCGTCCGCGTCGAGCCGGATCAGGCCGTCACCGACCCGGGGCGAGGCGTCCATGTCGACCTGCTGGTTCTCGAACGGGAAGGCACCGGCCGCGATCATCTGGGCCAGGTCCGACGCGCTCTGCAGATACGTGAGTTCCAGACGGCTCGGGGTTCGCACGGTGAGCAGGTTGGTATTGCGTGCGATGACACCGAGGACACGCCCCTGGCGCCGTACGGGGATGGACTCGACGCGGACCGGGACCTCCTCGCGCCACTCCGGGTCGCCCTCGCGCACGATCCGGCCCTCGTCCAGGGCGGCGTCCAGCATGGGGCGCCGGCCACGCGGGACCAGGTGGCCGACCATGTCGTCCTGGTACGAGGTCGGTCCCGTGTTGGGCCGCATCTGGGCGACGGAGACATAGCGCGTGCCGTCGCGGGTGGGCACCCACAGGACCAGGTCGGCGAAGGAGAGGTCGGAGAGGAGCTGCCACTCCGAGACCAGCAGGTGGAGCCACTCGAGGTCGGAGTCGTCGAGTGCTGTGTGCTGGCGTACGAGTTCGTTCATGGAGGGCACGTGGCTGAGCGTACCTGGCGGTACGGACAGTGCTCGAAACCCTCCGGATTCCCTCGCCGCCGGTCCCGGATCCGGCCCTGGGAACACCCGCGGGCCGCGGCGCCTGAGAGGGACCCTCAGCCCTCCCGGCACCGCAGCCCGGAGCAACAACGGCCGTGGGGTGTGCGGTCCCGGTCGGCCGAAGGATGAGGAGCCGGGGCAGTCAGGGCAGAGAGCTCCGGTTCCTCGGTCCGCCCTCCTGTGCGGGGAAGGCGGAAGCCTGACGATCACCTTGCACGAAGGTCACGGCACGTGTCCCACTACAAGGGCCTCCATGGCCATTGTGGACTAGACCACTCATCGTGTCCACGTGAGGGACGATGTTTGTCGTTGTCGCGTTCCGTCGACTACTCGGACACCCGAGCATCCGGCCAAAGCGTAACCCCGTTGGCTCACACAGAGGGCCAGACGGCCAGGGCAATTTCCGCGAGCGCCTCCAGCTCCGCCCGGCTCGCACCGTCGCGCGCCTGCTGGGACATGCCCTGGATCATGGCGCCGGTGTACCGGGCCAGAGCGGTCGCGTCGGTGTCCGGCGGCAGCGCGCCCGCGGCCACGTCGGCGCGGATCCGGTCCTCGATCCCGGCGATGTTGGCGTTCCGCCGCTCCCGCAGGGATTCCTCGACCTCGGAGGTCGAACAGTTGACGGCCGCGTGGATGACGAGGCAGCCGTGCGGCCGGCCGGGGGCCGTGTACTCGACGGCGGCCTCGCGCAGCATCCGCTCTGTCCCCGCACGGGCGGTCGGCTCCTCGGCGAGGGCGCGGGTGCCGAAGGAGCCGTACCGCACGCCGTACTCGTGGACGACCTCCTCGAAGAGTGAGCGCTTGTCGCCGAAGGCGGCGTACAGGCTCGGGGTGCCGATGCCCATGACCCGGGTGAGGTCCGAGACGGACGTGGCTTCGTATCCGCGCTCCCAGAACGCCATCAGCGCCTTCTCCAGGGCCGTCGCCCGGTCGAAGGAACGGGGCCGGCCACGGGACCTGGCCACGGCGCCCCGAGCTTGTACCCCTACCTGTCCGCTCTTCTCACTGCTC
>NZ_BAABCQ010000222.1:0-10708 GCF_039539045.1 Streptomyces marokkonensis | reverse complement strand
TGGACGCGCCGTCCTGGTTCACGGCGCTGCCGCGCACGACGGCGAGGACCTCGTGCCCGTTGCGGCGGGCGTCCGACAGACGCTCCAGCAGCAGCACGCCCACGCCCTCGGCCCAGGCGGTGCCGTCGGCGCCGGCGGCGAATGCCTTGACGCGACCGTCCACCGCGAGGCCCCGCTGCCGGGAGAACTCCACGAAGGCGCCCGGGGTGGACATGACGGCCACGCCGCCCGCGAGGGCGAGCGTGCACTCGCCCGAGCGCAGCGACTGGGCGGCGAGGTGGATCGCCACGAGGGACGAGGAGCAGGCGGTGTCGATCGTCACGGCGGGGCCCTCGATGCCGAGGGTGTAGGAGACGCGGCCGGACACGACGCTGCCGGCGCCGCCGGTGAGGACGTACCCCTCGATCTCCTCGGAGCCGGTGCCCATGCGCGGGGCGTACTCCTGCCCGGCGACGCCGGTGAAGACGCCGACGCTCTCGCCCTTGAGGGCGGTGGGGTCGATCCCGGCGCGCTCCAGGGTCTCCCAGGAGGTCTCCAGGAGGAGCCGCTGCTGCGGGTCCATCGCCAGCGCCTCGCGCGGCGAGATCCCGAAGAACGGGGCGTCGAAGCCGGCCACGTCGTCGAGGAACCCACCCTCACGGACGTAGGACGTGCCGGACACGTCGGGGTCGGCGTCGTAGAGGCCGTCGAGGTCCCAGCCGCGGTCGGCGGGAAAGGGGCCGACGGCGTCAACGCCGTCGGACACCAGCCGCCACAGGCCCTCGGGCGAGGTCACTCCGCCAGGCAGTCGGCACCCCATGGCGACGACGGCGACGGGTTCGGTGCGCCGGTTCTGCTCATCGCGCAGCTTCTCCCGCGTCTGCTGCAGCTCGGCCGAGACCCGCTTGAGGTAGGTGAGCGCCTTCTCGTCGGTCATGGAACCTGATCTCCTCTTGGGGTGCCTGAGGGCGGGTCAGCCGAGCCCCAGCTCGTTGTCGATGAAGGCGTATACGTCGTCGGCGGAGGCGGCTTCGAGCTGCCGGGCCCGGTCGGTGTTCTCGGCGGGGCCACCGACCAGGCCGGCCTCTTCGAGGCGCGATCCGAGCAAGCGCAGGCGGGAGTGGATGCGGGAGTGCTCCAGCTCCTCCGCCAGCAGGGCGTCGAGCGCCGCTTCCAGGGCGTCGAGTTTGGTGGTGACCGGGTCGGACTCCTGGTCGACGGCCTTGAGCAGGTAGTCGGCGAGGGCGGTGGGCGCCGGGTAGTCGAAGACGGCCGTCGTCGGTAGTCCGGTGCCGGCCGCCTTCGTGAGCCGGTTGCGCAGTTCCACCGCGGTGAGCGAGTCGAACCCGGCCTCCTTGAAGGCACGTTCGGGAACGACCAGTGAGGCGTCGGCGTGGCCGAGGACGGTGGCCGCCTCCCGGCGGACGACGTCCAGGACGAGGGCGGCCTTCTCCTCCGCGGGGAGTCCGGCGAGCCGTTCGGCCAGGGTGTGACCGGCGGCCGTGGCGGCGGCCACCGTCCGGCGCGGCGCGCGCACGAGCGCGCGCAGCATCGGTGGGAGGGTGCCGGACGCGGCACGTTCACGCAGTACGCCGAGGTCGAGACGGGTCGGTACGAGGACCGGTTCGGCGCTCGTCAGGGCGACGTCGAGGAGGGCCAGGCCGTCCTCGGCCGTCAGTCCCACCATGCCGTCGCGGGCGGTGCGCCGCAGGTCGGCCTCGGCGAGGGTGCCGGTCATGCCGCTCGCGTGGGACCACAGGCCCCAGGCGAGCGACGTGGCGGGCAGTCCCTCGGACCGGCGGACGCGGGCGAGACCGTCCAGGTAGGAGTTGGCGGCCGCGTAGTTGGCCTGTCCGGGGTTGCCCAGGGTGCCCGCGGCCGAGGAGAACAGCACCAGGGCGGCGAGGTCGAGGTCCCGGGTCAGCTCGTGCAGGTGGAGGGCGGCGTCGGCCTTGGGCCGCAGAACGCCGGCCGTCCGCACGGGGGTGAGGGACGCCAGGACGCCGTCGTCGACGACGCCCGCGGTGTGCACGACCGCAGTGAGGGGCGCGGTCTCCGGGACCGAGGCCAGCAGCGCGGCGAGCGCGGCGCGGTCGGCGGCGTCGCAGGCCTCGACGGTGACGTTCGCGCCCAGTGCGGTGAGTTCGGCGGCGAGTTCGCGGGCGCCGGGTGCGTCGGGGCCGCTCCTGCTGGTGAGGAGCAGGTTGCGGGCGCCGTGGGCGGTGACGAGGTGCATGGCGACGAGCGCGCCGAGGGAGCCGGTGCCCCCGGTGACCAGGACGGTGCCGTCGGGGTCGGGCCGGTGCGGCAGGGTCAGTACGGCCTTGCCGGTGTGGCGGGCCCTGCTGAGGTGCCGGAAGGCGTCCGGGGCCCGGCGTACGTCCCACGCGGTGACGGGCAGGGGTGTGAGGGCGCCGCGGTCGAAGAGGCTGGCGAGTTCGTCGAGCAGTTCGCGCACCCGGTCGTGGTCGGCCTCGACGAGGTCGTAGGCGTGGTACCGCACGCCGGGGTGGCGTTCGGCGACCTCGGCGGCGTCGCGGATGTCGGTCTTGCCCATTTCCAGAAAGCGGCCGCCGCGCGGGAGCAGACGCAGCGACGCGTCGACGAACTCGCCGGCCAGGGCGTTCAGGACGACGTCGACGCCACGTCCGCCGGTGGTGTCGAGGAAGCGCTGTTCGAAGGTGGTGGTGCGGGAGTTGGCGATGTGGGCGTCGTCGAGTCTCCCGGCGCGCAGGGTGTCCCACTTGCCGGGGCTCGCGGTGCCGAAGACGTCGGCGCCGAGGTGGCGGGCGATCTGGACGGCGGCCATGCCGACGCCGCCGGCCGCGGCGTGGACGAGGACGGTCTCACCGGGCCGGACGTCGGCCAGGTCGCGCAGGCCGTAGAGGGCGGTGAGGAACGCGATGGGCGCGGCGGCGGCCTGGGCGAAGGTCCAGCCGGCGGGGACGCGGACGAGCCTGCGGTGGTCGGTGGTGGCCTCGGGGCCGAAGGCGCCGCCGGGGAACAGTCCCATGACCCGGTCGCCGGGTTCCAGTCCGTCGACGCCGAGGCCGGTGGCGAGGACGACGCCGGCGGCCTCGCCACCGATCGCGGCGTCACCGGGGTACATGTCCAGGGCGATCATGACGTCGCGGAAGTTGATGCCCGCGGCGCGGACGGCGACGCGGACCTGGCCGTGGGCCGGGGGTCCGGGGTCGGCGTCCGGCACGAGGGCGAGGTTCTCCAGGGTGCCGGGCCCGGTGGTGTCGAGGTGCCAGGCGCCGGTGCCCCCGGGGACGGCCAGGGCGGGTGCGGCGGCGGGCACGAGGCGGGGCACGGTGACCTCGCCGTCCCGTACCGCGAACTGAGTCTCCTCCAGCGCGTCGGCGACGGCGGGGACCCCGGTGAGCGCGTCGCGGGAGGTGTCGAGGGTGTCGGTGTCGGCGAGGACGAGGCGGCCGGGGTGTTCGGACTGGGCGGAGCGCACGAGGCCCCACACGGCGGCCGCGGCCGGGTCGGTGACGGTCTCGCCGTCGCGGACAGTGACGGCGCCGCGGGTGAGCACGAGGAGGCGCGCGGCCCCGTCGGTCCCGGTGTCCGCGAGGAACGTCTGGAGATGTGCGAGGACGCGTGCGGTCAGCGCGTGCACGTCCTCGGGCCGGGTGCCGTCGCCGGTGGCGTCGAGGACGCGAACGCCGTCGAGGCCGTCGGGGCGGGCCGTGACCGTCAGCGGTGTCCACTCGGTGCGGAACAGCGACTCGTGTCCGGTCGGGCCGGTGGCGCGCAGCCGTTCGGCGGCCACGGGGCGCAGGACCAGGGAGTCCACGTCGGCGACCGGTGCGCCGGCGGGGTCGGTGACGCGCAGGCCGACCGCGTTCTCTCCGGTGGGGGTGAGCCGTACCCTCAGGGCCTCGGCACCGGTGGCGTGCAGGCGTACGCCGTGCCACGCGAAGGGCAGCAGACGGGATCCGTCGGCGGGTTCGTCGACGGCGCCGAAGGCGCTGGGGTGCAGGGCGGCGTCGAAGAGTGCGGGGTGCAGGCCGAAGAGGGCCGCGTCGTCGTGGTGTTCGTCGTCGAGGGCGATCTCGGCGAAGGTCTCCTCGCCGAGCGTCCACGCGGCGCGCAGTCCCTGGAAGGCGGGGCCGTAGGCGTAGCCCTCGCGGGCGCGCCGCGGGTAGAAGTCGGTGACGGGCACGGCCGTGGCGCCCGGCGGGGGCCAGGCCCCGGTGTCGGGGGCGGGTGCGTCGCAGGGTGCGGTGAGGGTACCGCTCGCGTGGCGGGTCCAGGGCCCCTCGTCGCCGTCGGGGCGGGAGTGGACGGAGACGGGGCGGTCCCCGGCCTTGTCGGGGGCGCCGACGTGCACCCGGATGCGGACGGCGCCGGTTTCGGGCAGGACCAGGGGTGCGGCCAGGACGAGTTCGCGGACGCTGCCGCAGCCGACCTCGTCGCCGGCCCGGACGGCCATCTCGACGAGGGCCGTGCCGGGCAGCAGGACGGTGCCGCCGACGGCGTGGTCGGCGAGCCAGGGCCGGTCGGCCGGGGAGAGGCGGCCGGTGAGGGTGACGGCGTCGGCCTCGGGCACTTCCACGGTCGCGTCGAGCAGCGGGTGCCGGGCCGCGGTGATGCCCGCGGCGTCCAGGTCGCCGGCGGCGGGGGTGGCGTCGAGCCAGTAGCGCCGGTGCTGGAAGGCGTAGGTGGGGACGGCGGGGGCGGGGCGGGCGGCGCCGCCCGCCAGCAGGGCGGTCCAGTCGACGGGGGCGCCCCTGGTGTGGGCGCGGCCGACGGCCGTGAGCAGCGTCGCGGGTTCGGGCCGACCGTCGCGCAGGGCGGCCACGCAGTCGACGTCCTCGGGGAGGCCGTCCTGCGCCATGGCGGTCAGCACGCCGCCGGGGCCGAGTTCGAGCACGGTGGTGACGCCCTGTTCGCGCAGGGTGCGCAGGCCGTCGGCAAAGCGGACGGTGCCGCGGACGTGCCGTACCCAGTAGTCGGGGGTGCGCAGTTCGCCGGGGTCGGCGAGGGTGCCGGTGAGGTTGGAGACGACGGGCAGGTCCGGGGCGTGGAAGTCGAGCCGGGCGGCGACGTCGCGGAAGGCGTCGAGCATGGGTTCCATGCGGGCCGAGTGGAAGGCGTGCGAGACACGCAGCCTCTTCGTCCTGCGGCCGAGGGCCGCGAACCGGGCGGCCGCCGCCTCGACGGCGGGGGTGTCGCCGGAGAGGACCACGGCCTCGGGGCCGTTGAGCGCCGCGACGGCGACCGCCCCGGTCGTCTCGGCGACGGCCTCGTCCTCGGTGGCCTGTACGGCGATCATGGCGCCGCCCTCGGGGAGGCGCTGCATCATCGCGCCGCGGGCGGCGACGAGGGTCGCGGCGTCTTCCAGGGACCAGACGCCGGCGACATGGGCGGCGGCGAGCTCGCCGATGGAGTGGCCGGCGACCAGGTCGGGGCGCACGCCCCAGGACTCGACGAGCCGGTAGAGGGCGACGCCCACGGCGAAGAGGGCCGCCTGGGTGTAGGCGGTCCGGTCGAGCAGGCCCGCCTCGGGGGTGCCGGGTTCGGCGAAGACGATGTCGCGCAAGGGGCGTTCGAGCCCGTGGTCGAGCGCGGCGCAGGCCGCGTCGAAGGCGCGGGCGTAGGCGGGGAAGGCGTCGTACAGTTCGCGGCCCGCTCCGGGTCGCTGGGCGCCCTGGCCGGAGAAGACGAACGCGAGCCGGCCGCCGGTGGTGGTGCCGGTGGTGCCGTCGCCGTCGGCGAGGGCGGTCAGGGCGGTGCGGGCCTCCTGCGCGGAGGAGGCGACGACGACCGCCCGGTGGTCGAAGGCCCGGCGTCCGCCGAGGGTGAGGGCGACGTCGGCCGGGTCGGGGGCGTCCTCGGCCCCGAGGAGGCCGGCGAGGCGTCCGGCCTGGGCGCGCAGGGCCTCGGGGGACTTGGCGGACAGGACGTACGGGAGGAGTCCGTCGGGCAGGGCGCGTTCCGGCGTACCGGCCGGGGACGGTCCACCGGCGGGCGGGGCCGCGGGGTCCTCCGGCTGTTCGAGGAGGACGTGGGCGTTGGTGCCGCTGATCCCGAAGGAGGACACTCCCGCGCGGCGCGGGTGTCCGGTCTCGGGCCAGGGCCGGGACTCGGTGAGGAGTTCGACGGCGCCGCGGGTCCAGTCGACCTCGGGCGTGGGGGCGTCGACGTGCAGCGTCTTCGGCAGCACCCCGTGCCGCATGGCCTGCACCATCTTGATCACGCCCGCCGCGCCGGCGGCGGCCTGGGCGTGTCCGATGTTCGACTTCAGCGAGCCCAGCCACAGCGGCCGGTCGTCGCCGGAGCGCTCCTGGCCGTAGGTGGCGATCAGGGCCTGGGCCTCGATCGGGTCGCCGAGGGGCGTGCCGGTGCCATGGGCCTCGACCGCGTCCACGTCGCCGGGCGAGAGGCGGGCGTTGGCCAGGGCCTGGCGGATCACCCGCTGCTGCGAGGGGCCGTTGGGCGCGGTCAGACCGTTGGACGCGCCGTCCTGGTTCACGGCGCTGCCGCGCACGACGGCGAGGACCTCGTGGCCGTTGCGCCGCGCGTCGGAGAGCCGTTCGAGGAGCAGCAGGGCCACTCCCTCGGACCAGTTCGTGCCGTCCGCGCCCGCGGCGAAGGCCTTGACGCGGCCGTCGGGGGCGAGGCCGCGCTGCCGCGAGAACTCGACGAAGCTGCCGGGGGTCGACATCACGGCGACGCCGCCGGCCAACGCCAGGGAGCACTCCCCGGTGCGCAGCGCCTGGGCGGCCAGGTGCAGGGCGACCAGCGAGGACGAGCAGGCGGTGTCCACCGTCACGGCGGGGCCCTCGAAGCCGAAGGTGTAGGACACCCGGCCGGAGACGACGCTGCCGGCGCCGCCGACGCCGAGGTAGCCCTCGACCTCCTTGGCGGACCGTACCGCGCGGGTGGTGTAGTCGTGGTACATGGACCCGGCGAAGACGCCGATGTCGGCGCCGCGCAGCGCGTTTACGTCCAGTCCGCCGCGTTCGAAGACCTCCCAGGAGGTCTCCAGGAGGAGCCGCTGCTGCGGGTCCATCGCGACGGCCTCGCGCGGGGAGATCCCGAAGAACTCGGCGTCGAAGCCGGCGACGTCGTCGAGGAAGCCGCCCTCCATGACATAGGACTTCCCGGCCGCGTCGGGGTCGGGGTCGTACAGGTCGCCGAGGTTCCAGCCGCGGTCGGCGGGGAACGGGGAGCGGCCGTCGCCGCCGTCGGCGACGAGGCGCCACAGGTCATCGGGCGAGGAGACACCGCCGGGCAGCCGGCAACCCATCGAGACGATGGCGATCGGGTCGTCGTCGGGGGCCGCCGCGTGGCGGGCGGAGGGGGCGGGCTCGTCGGCCGGCCCGCCGTAGACCTCGCGCAGCAGTTGCCGGGCCAGGGCCTGGGGGGTGGGGTGGTCGAAGGCGCTGGTGGCGGGGAGCCGCAGTCCGGTGGCGGTGCTGAGCCGGTCGCGCAGGGAGACCGCCATCAGGGAGGTGAACCCCAGCT
Organism: Streptomyces marokkonensis; assembly: GCF_039539045.1. Taxonomy (NCBI): domain Bacteria; kingdom Bacillati; phylum Actinomycetota; class Actinomycetes; order Kitasatosporales; family Streptomycetaceae; genus Streptomyces; species Streptomyces marokkonensis. The sequence goes on along the minus strand of NZ_BAABCQ010000222.1, from coordinate 3,247 downwards.
CCTTGAAGGCGCGGTCGGCCCGGACGTCCTGGGTGCCGTCGTGGCCGAGGACGGTGGCGGTCTCGTCGCGCACCAGCCGCAGGAGGTGCTCCTCCCGTTCCTCCTCGGGCAGGTCCTCCAGCCGGCCGCGCAGGCCGGCGTTGCCGGCCGGTTCCCGGCGGGCCGTGGTGTCGATCAGTCCACGCAGCGGGGCGGGGACGGGGCCGGTGAGGAGGGCAGCGTTGTCGAGGCGCATCGCGACGAACGCGGCCTCTCCCAGGGCGTGCGCGGCGTCGAACATCACCAGCGCCTGCTGTTCGGTGAGTTCGCCCGCACCGTAGGGGGCGGCGCTCGCGGCGGCGCCGTCGGCCCAGGGGCCCCAGGACAGGGACAGGGAGGGCAGGCCGTCGGCGCGCCGGTGCTGGGCCAGGGCGTCCAGGGCGGCGCACTCGGAGGCGATGTCGCCGGCGCCGGGGGCGCCGAGGATGCCGACGGGCGAGGAGCACAGGACGAACGCGCGCAGGTCGAGGCCGACGGTCAGGTCGTGCAGGGCGTGGGCGGCGGCGGACACCGTGCCGGTGCCGGTGATCTCCTCCGCGTGCACGACGGCCGTCAGCGGGGGCCTGCGCCGATCGTCCAGCAGTGCGGAGAGGGCGGCCCGGTCGCTCGGGTCACAGGCGACGGCGGTGGCGCGGACGCCGGTCCGGGTGAGGTCCTCGCACAGGCTCTGCACGCTCTCGTCGCCGTGGCCCGGAGTGTGGGCGAGGAGCAGGTGGCGGGCGCCGTGCGCGGTCGCGAGGTGGCGGGCGAGGACCGCGCCCTGGGCGGTGGCGGCGCCGGTGACGAGGACCGTCCCGTCGGGATCGAGCAGCGGACGCGGCGCCTCCTCGACGTCCATGGAGACGCGGGCCAGGCGCGGCAGGAGGGCGACGCCGGAGCGGACGGCGAACTGCGGCTCGCCGGCGTCGACCGCGGCGACCAGGGGCCGTGCGCCGTCGGCGTCGAGGCCGTCGGTGTCGAGGTCGGCGAGGACGAGCCGGCCCGGGTACTCGGTCTGCAGGGCGCGGACGAGGCCCCACAGCGGGGTGTGCGCGGGATCCAGCACGTCCTCGCCGTCACCGGCGGCCACGGCGCGCCGGGTGAGCACGACGAGCGTGACGTGCCGGTCGTGGTCGTCGGCCAGCCGGTCCCGGAGGGAGGCGGTGAACTCCTCGATGCCCGCGCCGGAGTCGTAGGCGGTGCGGTCCAGGAGGAGGACGTCGGTGCCGTCGGCCGGGGTGGGGACGGCGGCCCGGTCGGAGGGGACCTCGCACGGGATGCCGGCGCCGCGCAGCGCGGCGGCCACGCCGAGCACGTCGGGGCCGGCCAGGGCCCAGCCGCGCTGCCCGTCCCGGGCCCCGCCGAGCGGGAGCGGGGAGCTGGGTATCCAGTCGACGCGGAACAGCGAGTCGTACAGGCCGCTGCTGGTGGCGCGCAGCCGTGCGGGGGTTTCCAGGAGCCGGTGTCGGACGATCTTGCCGGAGGCGGTGCGCGGGATCGCCTCGATCTCGTAGAGCTCCTCGGGCACCTTGAAGTACGAGAGGCCGTCGCGGCACGCGGCGAACAGCGCTTCGGTGTCCGGTCCCCGGGGGCCGGGGACGATGAACGCGACCGGTACCTCGCCGAGCACGTCGTGCGGCTTGCCGACCACCGCGACGTCGGCGACGCCGGGGACGGTGCGCAGGACCTCCTCCACCTCGCCGGGGTGGATGTTCTCCCCCGCGCGGATGATCAGTTCTTTCCTGCGGCCGGTGATGGTGAAGTATCCGGCCTCGTCGCAGCGGGCCAGGTCGCCGGTGCGGTACCAGCCGTCGTGGAAGGCGGTCGCGGTGGCCTCGGGCTGGTTGTGGTAGCCGGCCATGACGCTCGGGCCACGCACCCACACCTCGCCCTCGCGGCCGTTGGCGACGTCCTCGCCGGTCTGCGTGTCGACCAGGCGTACGCCCAGTCCCACCACCGGCAGTCCGCAGGAGCCCTCCGTCCGGGCGCCCGAGGGCCAGTTGACGGTGATGGCGCCGCAGGTCTCGGTGGAGCCGTAGGCGTCGATGAGGGGGATGCCGAAGACGTTCTCGAACGAGCGGCGCAGCGAGGCGGTGGTGACCGCGCCGCCGACCAGGGCCACCCGGAGCCGGGGGGCGGTGAAGCCGCGGTCACGGGCGGCGTCGAGCAGGTAGTGAAGCAGGGTGGGGACGCCGGCCAGGAAGGTGGCGCGCTCCTCCTCCAGTGCGGTCAGCACGTCCTCGGCGGACAGGCCGTCGACGATGCGCGCGGTGGCGCCGACGGCCACCACGGAGAGCACGCAGGCGATGTGCGAGAGGCTGTGGAAGAGGGGGAGCGGCCAGACGACCCGGTCCTCGGGGCCCAGTCCGGGCACCGGCACGTAGCAGGCGGCCACCGACCACAGGCAGTTGCGCTGGGTGGAGAGGACTCCCTTGGGCTTGCCGGTGGTTCCGGAGGTGTAGAGCATCCATGCGACGTCGTCGAGCCCGAGGTCGTCCCGGGCCGGCGTGGCGGGCTCACGGGTCGCGAAGGCCTCGTAGGAGAGGAAGCCGGGCGGCAGCGGCTCGTCGCCGACCAGGACCACCGTCAGGTGGGGCCGGTCGGGCAGCAGGCGCCGCAGCTGTTCCTCGTGCGGGTGGTCGGTGACGACGATCCGGGCGCCGCTGTCGTCGAGGAGGTGGGCGAGTTCCGCGTCGCTGCTGCGCGGGTTGACCGGGACGCCGATGGCGCCGGCCCGCGTGATGGCGTAGTAGCTCTCGACGGTCTCGACGCGGTTGCCCAGACAGATCACGGCACGATCACCCGGTTGCAACAGCAAATCAGCGAGATGTCCGGCCAGTCGCCGGGTCCGTGCCTCCAGATCGGTGTAACTGACGCTCCGCCGGGCGTCACGGTAGGCGACCTTGGCTCCGAAGTGCCGGGCCTGGTGGACCAGCAACTCGGGGAGCGGCCGGATCAACTCCGTACGCAACATGTGTCGTCATCCCTCCGGGGCGACAGCAGACGGGCAGCCCGCGATGGCAGATGGTTCGCCCTACCCGGGACAGTCTTGTCACCCGCCAGCCCTCACAGCCCCCCTCATCACCCCCCTAGACATCCCTAACTTGAAGAGTGACCAGAATTAATCCGCAGGTGTTCGGTGCGGCGGGCCTGCGACATTAGGATTTGGCACCGGACCAATAGTCATTGCGTTGTCGGCCGTCGGCCCGAAATACCCCCGCGGAAAGCG
>NZ_BAABCQ010000221.1:0-10745 GCF_039539045.1 Streptomyces marokkonensis | reverse complement strand
ACTCCGTCACACCTGGGCCGAAGTGCCCCCTTGGCCCCACGAGACACGTCCTCCGCCGCGTGGCTGATTCAGTAAGGCGTTGAGGTTCACGCCGAGGGGTTGACGTCACAGGGGACCCCCCTTCCGGTGACGAAAAGCTGTACGTCATAATTGCTTGTGAATGTGAACGCGTTCACAAGCGTGTCCCGGTTGCACCCGAGATGGGTGTGACATACACGCGTAAAACGCCGCTGACCACGGCGCTGTGGCGATGTAAGGAGACTGACGACGTGGACTTGGCTCTGGCGCCGGAGACGCTGGCGCGATGGCAGTTCGGCATCACGACCGTCTACCACTTCCTGTTCGTCCCGCTGACGATCTCGCTGGCCGCTCTCACGGCCGGACTGCAGACCGCCTGGGTCCGCACGGAGAAGGAGAAGTACCTCAGAGCGACCAAGTTCTGGGGCAAGCTGTTCCTGATCAACATCGCGATGGGTGTCGTCACCGGCATCGTGCAGGAGTTCCAGTTCGGCATGAACTGGTCCGACTACTCCCGTTTCGTCGGCGACGTCTTCGGCGCCCCGCTCGCCTTCGAGGCGCTGATCGCCTTCTTCTTCGAGTCCACCTTCATCGGCCTGTGGATCTTCGGCTGGGACAAGCTGCCCAAGAAGATCCACCTGGCCTGCATCTGGATGGTCTCGATCGGCACGCTGCTGTCGGCCTACTTCATCCTCGCGGCCAACTCCTGGATGCAGCACCCCGTCGGCTACCGGATCAACGACGATAAGGGCCGTGCCGAACTCACCGACTTCTGGGCGGTCCTGACCCAGAACACCACCCTCAACCAGGTGTTCCACAGCTTCTCGGCGGCCTTCCTGACAGGCGGCGCCTTCATGGTCGGCATCGCGGCCTTCCACCTGATGCGCAAGAAGCACATCCCGGTGATGCGGACGTCGCTCCGGCTCGGCCTGGTCACCCTGGCGGTCGGCGGCGTGCTCACCGCCGTCAGCGGCGACACCCTCGGCAAGGTCATGTACGAGCAGCAGCCGATGAAGATGGCCGCAGCCGAGGCCCTGTGGGACGGCGAGGAGCCGGCGCCCTTCTCCCTGTTCGCCTACGGCGACGTCGACGAGGGGCACAACAAGGTCGCCCTGGAGATACCCGGACTGCTGTCCTTCCTCGCCCACAGCGACTTCGACTCGTACGTGCCCGGCATCAACGACACCAACAAGGCGCTGCAGGAGAAGTTCGGCCCCGGTGACTACAAGCCCATCGTTCCCGTCGCCTACTGGGGCTTCCGCTGGATGATCGGCTTCGGGATGGCGTCCTTCTCCCTCGGCCTGCTGGGTCTGTGGCTGACGCGGAAGAGGTTCCTGCTGCCGGCCGGCCTGCGGACCGGCGAGGACGAGGTGCCGCACCTGGTGCTGCTGCGCAAGCCGCTCGGCGCCGGACTCACCCGCCTGTACTGGCTTCTGGCCCTGTGGACGATGGCGTTCCCGCTGATCGCCAACGCCTGGGGCTGGATCTTCACCGAGATGGGCCGGCAGCCCTGGGTCGTCTACGGCGTGATGCAGACCCGCGACGCGGTCTCCCCCGGTGTCTCCCAGGCCGAGGTCATCATCTCGATGGTCGTCTTCACCACGCTCTACGCCATCCTCGCCGTCATCGAGGTCAGGCTGCTCGCCAAGTACGTGAAGGCGGGCCCTCCCGAGCTCACCGAGGCCGACCTGAACCCGCCCACGAAGATCGGCGGCGACCTCCGTGACGCCGACAAGCCGATGGCCTTCTCGTACTAGGCCGAGGGAGCTGCACAGTCATGGAACTGCACGACGTCTGGTTCGTTCTGATCGCCGTCCTGTGGACCGGCTACTTCTTCCTGGAGGGCTTCGACTTCGGGGTCGGCGTGCTCACGAAGCTGCTCGCCCGGAACCGGGCCGAGAAGCGAGTGCTGATCAACACCATCGGTCCCGTGTGGGACGGCAACGAGGTGTGGCTGCTCACGGCCGGCGGCGCGACCTTCGCCGCCTTTCCCGAGTGGTACGCGACGCTCTTCTCCGGGTTCTACCTGCCCCTGCTGGTCATCCTGGTCTGCCTGATCGTCCGGGGTGTCGCCTTCGAGTACCGGGTGAAGCGCCCCGAGGAGAACTGGCAGCGCAACTGGGAGACCGCGATCTTCTGGACCTCGCTGCTCCCGGCGTTCCTGTGGGGCGTGGCCTTCGGCAACATCGTTCACGGGGTGAAGATCGACCGGGACCTGGAGTACGTCGGCACCGTAGGGGACCTGCTCAACCCGTACGCCCTCCTCGGCGGTCTCGTCACGCTGACCCTGTTCACCTTCCACGGGACGGTGTTCACCGCGCTCAAGACCGTCGGGGAGATCCGTGAGCGGGCCCGGACGCTGGCGCTGCGCGTCGGCCTCCTCACAGCTGTGCTGGCCCTGGCCTTTCTGGTCTGGACCCAGGTCGACAACGGGGACGGCAAGAGCCTGGCCGCCCTGGTGGTCGCCGTGGCGGCGCTGGTCGTCGCCCTGATGGCCAACCAGGCCGGGCGGGAGGGTTGGTCGTTCGCGCTGTCCGGCGTCACCATCGTGGCCACCGTGGCGATGCTCTTCCTGACGCTCTTCCCGAACGTCATGCCGTCCACGCTCGACGCGGACTGGAGCCTCACCGTCACCAACGCCTCGTCCAGCCCCTACACCCTGAAGATCATGACCTGGCTGGCCGTGATCGCCACGCCGGTCGTCCTGCTCTACCAGGGCTGGACGTACTGGGTGTTCCGCAAGCGGATCGGCACCCAGCACATCGCCGAACCCGCGCACTGAGTCCGGTCGGGAGGGCCTGTTTCACGTGAAACCCATCGATCCACGGCTTCTGCGGTACGCCCGAGCCACCCGGTTCTTCCTGACGGCGGTCGTCGTGCTGGGCGCGGTCGGCGCCGGGTTGCTCGTCGCGCAGGCGATGCTCATCGCCGAGGCGGTGGTGGGTGCCTTCCAGCACGGCATGACGGCGCCCGAACTCCGCACTCCCCTGCTGCTCCTGGTGGCCGTCGCCTGCGGTCGCGCGCTGGTCGGCTGGCTCACCGAGCTGGCCGCGCACCGGGCGAGCGCGGCAGTCAAGTCCGAGCTGCGGGGCCGACTGCTGGAGCGGGCCACCGTACTCGGCCCCGGCCGGCTGAGCGGGCAGCGGACCGGGTCGCTGGTCACCCTGGCCACCCGCGGGGTCGACGCCCTCGACGACTACTTCTCGCGCTATCTGCCGCAGCTGGGACTCGCGGTGGTCGTACCCGTGGCGGTGCTGGCCCGCATCGTCACCGAGGACTGGGTCTCGGCGGCCATCATCGTCGGCACCCTGCCGCTCATTCCGATCTTCATGGTCCTGATCGGCTGGGCCACGCAGTCCAGGATGGACCGCCAGTGGCGGCTGCTGTCCCGGCTGTCCGGGCACTTCCTGGACGTGGTCGCCGGGCTGCCGACGCTGAAGGTCTTCGGGCGGGCCAAGGCCCAGGCCGACTCGATCAAGCGCATCACCGGCGAGTACCGGCAGGCGACCATGCGGACGCTGCGGATCGCCTTCCTGTCGTCCTTCGCACTGGAACTGCTCGCCACCCTCTCCGTGGCGCTCGTCGCCGTCACCATCGGTATGCGGCTCGTCCACGGAGACATGGCCCTGTACGACGGCCTGGTCGTACTCGTCCTGGCGCCCGAGGCCTATCTGCCGCTGCGGCAGGTGGGGGCGCAGTACCACGCGGCGGCCGAGGGGCTTGCCGCCGCCGAGGAGATCTTCGAGGTACTGGAGCGGCCCGTACCGGCCTCGGGGACCGGCGCGGTGCCGACGGACGGTGGCCTGTCCTTCGAGGACGTGACCGTCCGCTACCCCGGACGCGGCGCGGACGCCGTGACGGACGTGAGCTTCACCGTCGAACCCGGTGAGACGGTGGCGCTCGTCGGCCCGAGCGGGGCGGGCAAGTCGACGCTCCTCAGCTCACTCCTCGGCTTCGTACGCCCGGCCGGGGGGCGGATCCGCGTCGGAGGAGCCGACCTCGCCTCCCTCGACCAGGCGCAGTGGCACGCCCGCGTCGCCTGGGTGCCGCAGCACCCGCACCTCTACGCCGGCACCATCGCCGAGAACGTGCGGCTGGCCCGGCCCGAGGCCGACGACACCGCCGTACGGCGAGCGCTGTTGGACGCGGGCGCGCTGGAGTTTGTGGACGCGCTGCCCGAGGGCACGGGGACGGTGCTCGGGGAGGACGGGGCCGGGCTGTCCGCCGGGCAGCGGCAGCGACTGGCGCTGGCCCGGGCGTTCCTCGCGGACCGGCCGGTGCTGCTGCTCGACGAGCCGACGGCCGCCCTGGACGGGGCGACCGAGGCGGAGATCGTGGCCGCGGTGCGGAGGCTGGCCAAGGGGCGCACGGTGTTGCTGGTGGTGCACCGGCCGGCCCTGCTGGAAGTGGCCGACCGAGTGGTCCGGCTGGAGGAACCGGCACCCACCGCCGCGGCCGAGGGGCCCCGCGGGCGATCGGCCGTCCACTCTGCCGGGGAGCCTGCCGGCGTCACTGCTCCGGTTCGCCCCGACGCCCAGGCCCTCTCGGCGGAGGCACGGGGCGGGATCCTCGCCAGGGTGCGCGCGATGTCCGCCGCCCGGCGCGGTCGGCTCGGCCTCGCCCTGCTGCTCAGCAGCCTGGCCCTCGGCAGCGCCGTGGGCCTGATGGCCACCTCCGGATACCTCATCTCGCGGGCCTCCGAGCAGCCGCCGGTGCTGTATCTGATGGTGGCGGTGACGGCGACGCGCGCCTTCGGTATCGGGCGGGCCGTGTTCCGCTACGCCGAGCGACTCGTGTCGCACGACGCCGTGTTGCGGATGCTGGCCGACACCCGGGTCGCCGTGTACCGGCGACTGGAGCGGCTGGCACCCGCGGGGCTGCGCCGCAGCCGCCGGGGCGACCTGCTGTCCCGGCTGGTCGCGGATGTCGACGCCCTGCAGGACTACTGGCTGCGCTGGCTGCTGCCCGCCGTGTCCGCGGTGGTGGTCTCGGCCGCGTCCATCGGCTTCACGGCCTGGCTGCTGCCGGAGGCGGGTGCCGTGCTCGCGGTCGGTCTGCTGGCGGCCGGAGTCGGGGTCCCGTTGATCTCAGGCGCCGTGGCACGGCGGGCCGAGCGCAGGCTCGCCCCGGCCCGTGGGCTGCTCGCCACCCGGGTGGCCGACCTGCTGACGGGCACCGCCGAGCTGACCGTCGCCGGTGCCCTGCCCGCGCGGTCCGCCGCGGCGCGCCGGGCCGACGGCACGCTCACCCGGATCGCCTCGCGTGCCGCCACCGCCACCGCGCTGGGCGACGGCCTCACCGCGCTGACATCCGGCCTGACCGTCGCGGGCGCCACCCTCGTCGGGGTTCAGGCCGTCGCGGAGGGGCGGCTCGCGGGCGTGGCCGTGGCCGTCGTCGTGCTGACCCCGCTGGCCGCCTTCGAGGCCGTGCTCGGGCTGCCGCTGGCCGTGCAATACCGGCAGCGGGTGCACAGGAGCGCCGAGCGCGTGTACGAGGTACTGGACGCCCCCGAGCCGGTGCATGAGCCGGAGACCCCCCGGCGGGCGCCCGCGTCGCCGTTCCCGGTCGTTCTCAGGGCACTGGCCGCTCGCCACCCCGGACAGGACCGGGACGCCCTGGCAGGGATCGACCTGACGCTGACGGAAGGCCGCCGCGTCGCCGTGGTCGGACCGTCCGGGTCCGGCAAGACGACGCTGGCCCAGGTGCTGCTGCGGTTCCTCGACCGGGACGCGGGCTCGTACACACTGGCCGACATGGATGTCTACGCCCTGGCCGGTGACGACGTACGGCGGCTCGTCGGGCTGTGCGCGCAGGACGCGCACATCTTCGACAGCTCGGTGCGCGAAAACCTGCTCCTGGCCAGGAAGGACGCCACCGAGGGGGAGCTGCGTGGCGCGCTGGCACGGGCCCGACTGCTGGAGTGGGCCGACAGCCTGCCCGACGGCCTGGACACACTGGTCGGGGAGCACGGGGCACGGCTGTCGGGCGGGCAGCGGCAGCGGCTGGCGCTTGCCCGGGCGCTGCTCGCGAACTTCCCCGTTCTCGTGCTCGACGAGCCCGCGGAACACCTCGATCTGCCGACCGCCGACGCCCTCACCGCCGATCTGCTGGCCGCCACCGAGGGCCGTACGACACTACTGATCACACACAGGCTGGCGGGTCTGGGCGCCGTGGACGAGGTGATCGTGCTGGACGAGGGACGCGTCGCGCAGCGGGGGACGTACGCGGAACTGACCGCCGTACCGGGTCCGCTGCGGGCGATGGCCGAGCGGGAGGCGACGTCGGAACTGCTGGTCGGGACCGAGTGACCGACAGTCCGTTGCCGAGCTTTGTCGAGGTCCTCGACGCACCGACTCTCTCGAACAAGATGAATCCGACTTTCTGGGACAGAAAGGTCTCATTAGGCTCGGGTCATGTCCCCAGCACCGCCTTTTGGCCACTCGCACCCGCGTGAGGAGGACTCGGCCGAGCTCCTGGCGCGGGTGCCGCAATTGCTGGGCGCTATGCGGTCCGTCGGCAGTGGACTGGAGCTGCACTCCACGTTGAACCGGATCTGCGAGACGGCGGCCGTCCTGGCGGACGCCCGGTACGCGGCCATCGGTGTCGTCGGCGAGGACGGCGAAGGCCTCGTCGACTTCGTGCACCACGGTCCCGACGAGCCGACCGCCCGACGGATCGTGAACGAGGCCCCGCGCTCGTGCGGAGCTCGGTGACCGGTTCGCCTCGCAGGCCGCGCCGGCGCTCGTGATGGCCGACGCCGAGCGCGCGCCGTGCCGAGGCCGTGGGCGGCACCAGTCGGATCGGGCCGGCGTCGGGGCGGACGGCGGCAGCGCGACGGTGCTGTGGGAGGCATCGTACTGAGCGCCGCCGGTGCGGGGTTGCCCCATGTGCAGCAGCCGCGCTGAGCCGTGTGCAGCAACGGGTCCCCCACTCGTACGACCTGAACAAGACCTTGCGTCCCCGTCCGGTCCAGGATCGCTGACATGCGCTCACCTCGCCGTCATCCGTTGCTCGTTCCGGCGTTGCTGTGCGCGCTCGCCGTGCTCGCGGCTCGCCCCACCGACGCCATGGACGAGGACGGTGGCTCCGGCTCCGGCACGGGCATCGGTGCTCAGGTGGCGCGGCTCTACGAGGACGCGGCCACCGCCACCCGGCAGTACGAGGACGGTCGGCGCGAGGCCGAGGCGCAGCGGGCGAAGGCCGTGGAGTACGAGAAGCGGCTCGACCGGCAGCGGCAGAGGATCGACACCATGCACGAGGACCTGGGCCGGTTCGCCCGTGCCCAGTACCGCGGGGGCGGTGGGCTTCCGCTCACCGCGCGGATGATCCTGGCGGACGACCCCGAGGAGCTGATGCGTGGCCAGCGGGCGGTCTCACGTGTGGACCTGGCCGTCAGCAAGGCCATCGGCAAGAGCCTGCGCGCCGAGGGCCGGCTCGCCGCCGACGAGGCCAGGGCACGGGCGGCCTGGCAGGCGCTGGAGGAACGCAACGCATCACTGGCCGAGCTGAAGAAGAGGATCGCGGGCAAGCTGGAGGCCGCGCGGTCGCGGCTGGAGGGACAGGCGGACGCCTCGGTCGCGGCCGGCTCGTGTCCCGGCGCGGTCCGTCTCGACCAGCCGGACGTGCGCCTCGGCCGGTCCTGGGTGTCCCCGGTGGAGACGTACACCCTGTCGGCGTCCTTCGGTAGCGGTGGGTCGCGGTGGGCCAACCGGCACACCGGGCAGGACTTCGCGGTGCCGGTCGGGACGCCGGTGCGGTCGGTCGGCACGGGCCGGGTGGTGAAGGTGTCGTGCGGCGGCGCGTTCGGTATTCAGGTCGTGGTCCAGCACGCGGGCGGCTACTACACGCAGTACGCCCACCTCGCCGCCGTGGCAGTCGACCAGGGCGACCGGGTCGGCCCCGGCCAGTGGGTCGGGCAGTCGGGCAGCACCGGCAACTCCACCGGGCCGCACCTGCACTTCGAGGTACGGGTCACCCCGGAGATGGGCTCGGCGCTGGACCCGGTGCCGTGGCTGTCGCAGCGCGGGGTGCCGCTCTGACGGGCCCGGGCGCCCGGCGGGAAGGCGCCTGGGTGAGCTGATCGCCGAGGACACTGCTCAGCGAAGGTCCGCCAGCAGCCGCTCGATCACGATCGCCACCCCGTCGTCGTTGTTGGCGACCGTCCGCCCCGACGCGGCGGCGATCACGTCCGGATGCGCGTTGCCCATCGCGTACGACCGTCCCGCCCAGGTGAGCATCTCGACGTCGTTCGGCATGTCACCGAAGGCGACGACCTCTTCGTGCGAGATGCCGCGCTCGGCGCAGCACAGGGCGAGGGTGCTGGCCTTGGAGACCTCCGGCCCACTGATCTCCAGCAGGGCGCTGGGGCTGGACCGGGTGACGCCGGCCCGGTCGCCGATGGCGAGGCGGGCCAGCGTGAGGAAGCCGTCCGGGTCCAGCTCGGGGTGGAAGGCGAGGATCTTGAGGACCGGCTCGGCGGCGGCACGGCCTCCCGGCGCCAGGAGCCTCTCCGCGGACGCGAGGCCGTCGGGGACCTCCATGTGCATCTTCGGGTACGCCGGCTCCTGGTGGAAGCCGTAGGTCTGCTCGACCGCGAACACCGTGCCGGGTGCCGCCTCGCGCAGGAGTCGTACGGCGTCCAGCGCGTTCTCCCGGGCCAGCTCCCGGACCTTCACGAACCGATGGGCTCCGGGGCCGCCGTGCAGATCGACCACGGCGGCGCCGTTGCCGCAGATGGCGAGGCCGTGACCGTGGACGTGATCGCTGACGACGTCCATCCAGCGGGCGGGACGGCCGGTGACGAAGAAGACCTCGATGCCCGCCTTCTCGGCGGCGGCCAGCGCGGCGACCGTACGCGGGGAGACCGACTTGTCGTCGCGGAGCAGTGTGCCGTCGAGGTCGGTGGCGATGAGCCGCGGGCGGAAGGCCGCGGCCGGGGGCTCGGGCTGTCGGGTCGCTGAGGTCACCCGGTCATTGTCACGCATATGCCCGCACGATCGTGCGTCGGTCCGCACATCTGTGAGCTACGGCTCTTACCTCTCGGGTGAGGTCCACGGACGCGCCCACGGGCTCCGGTGGCCCGCTGCGGTCCCTGATCCCCGCCCCGGAGGAAGGGGCCGAGGAAAGGGACGCCCGCTGCCGCGTCGCGACCGTCGTCCACGTCGCGCTGGAGCGTGGTGCCCGTGACCCGTACGTGCTCGCGCACACGGTCGCCTCCGGGCACCTCACGCTCGACCACTGCACGGACATGCTGCGTCGGGCCGGTGGGCCGGCCGAATCGGCCGACCCCAGGGCCGGTGCGGTCTCCCTGGTGGACAGCGGCACCTATGTTCGGCTCGGTGGACCACATCGCCGACCGACTCGACCAGTACCGGGACGCCGGAGTGGAGGAGGTGTTCCTCAACTGCGCCGGGGTGCTCTTCACCGAGGGCCCGGCGACGGTGCTCCGGGACGTGCGGGACTTCGCCTCGTTCGTGGGCCGGCACGAGGACCTGCGCCACTACTGCGATCTGCCGGCGGACAATCCTCGCCGAGGACGGCGCTCCCGCTCTTCAGTGAGCCGCACGGACCGTGGGCCAGCGGGGACGAGACTGCGCACAGCGGCTGCGGTTCTGTCCCGTACCCGCGTTGAGGCGCCCGGCTGCGTACGCCTGCCCGCTGACACTGTGCGTCTGGTCAACGGTCGGAGAGGCGTCGGCAGATCCTTGCCCACCGGTACCCCGCCCCGTGCTTCGCTGCGGGTGCCCCCGACGGCACCTTCCGTGGCCCCTACAGGGGAACCCGGCGCGGGGGACGCCACCGTGCCCGGAGGGCCGGGACGGCGGCGCCGCTGCGCAGTCCCGGCGTCAGCTGCCGGTGATGACCGTCGTCGTCACCGTCACCGCGATGATCGTCGCCAGCGCGTCCTCCGCGGCCTTCACGGCGCGGCGCACCGCCGTCGCGGACCACTGGTCGTGTGAGATCGACTCCATGGCCGCCGCGATCCGGCGCGCGTCGGCGTCCGGGAAGGCCAGGCGGTGCAGTCTCGCCCCGTGCAGCAGCGCCACCAGGCTCGCCGTACGCTCATTCGGCGTCGCGCCCCGCAGGACGACGGCGTCGAGGCGCTGCCGTACCGCCGCCTCCACCGAGCCGTCGGCCTCCGGATAGCGGCGTACGGGGAAGAGACCGAGCACCTTCTTCTTCTCCTCCCGGACCAGCCCCTTCTCGATCAGGCCGGTGTTCGCCCGGGCCACCGAGTCCGCCTTCAGCTGGTTGATCCAGTCCTTGGCGCTGCCCGGCTTGTCCTTGCCGGCGATGGCGGCGAGTGCGGTATCGAGGGCGGGCTCGCCCAGCGGCGTCGCATCGACGACGACGACCTTGTCGTCGGCCACGTCGACCCGGTCGGCCAGCACGAGTTCCACCAGCACGGCCGCGGAGATCGCCAGGGCCACCTTCGCCGAGTCCTTGGCGTGGCCGGACTCGTCGTCCAGCGAAAGAAGCAGGAGCTGCTCGCCCAGTGTGGTGAAGGCTTCCGTGGACGGTTCCATCGGTGTGTCCATTCCTCCAGTGTGAGGGTGGGGTCGGGCGCCGATGACGAGTGATTCCGTACGCCATTGCCTGCGTCGGAGGCTCCGACAACAGGAGCACGGACTCGCCGGGAGGGTACCGCCGTAGGCTCTGGGACATGAGTCTGCGTCTGAGCACCGTGATCCTGCCGCACCGTCGCTGGAACAAAGGCGGCCGTGCGG
>NZ_BAABCQ010000220.1:0-11080 GCF_039539045.1 Streptomyces marokkonensis | reverse complement strand
CCGCCCGAAACCCCGCCGCCCACCCCACCGCGTCCCGCGGTTCCGGGCGTCGGCGGCGGGGACGCCGGCCAGGCCACCGTGGGCAACCATCACAGGACGAGGTCCAACTCCGCCCACACGGTCTTGGACGGCACCGGCCCGCACCGCACGCCCCAGCGGTCCGCCAACTCCTCCACGAGGAGTAGCCCGTAGCCCGACTCCGCGTGTGCGTCGGCGGTCGTCCGGGGGCTGATGGGCAGCCGGTCGCCTCGGGTGTCGGTCAGCTCGATACGGAGCGTGGTCGCCGGGACGACGGAGAGGGCGAGGCGGAAGCTCCGGCCGGGGACGCGACCGTGCAGGGCGGCGTTCGCCGCGAGCTCCGCCACGATCAGCCGGGCCGGGTCCAGTGGCAGCCCCCACGCCTCCAGTTGCTCGACCGCGAGCAGCCGGGCCAGCCGGGCACCACGGCGCGTGGCCGACAGCGGCACGGAGAACTGGTGCAGCGGAACGAGGTGGACGGAGATTCTCTGGTTCACGTCACCCAGCGTGTTCTTGCGTGCGTACGCTGTGAAGACGGCTGGCCCGGGCGGTGGATGGCTGTCCGTGGCGTGTCCGGTTCTGTCCGGGCTGCCCGGGGTGACCGGTCGCGGCGGCGGGAGGTTGGTCCGGGGAAGGGCACGCGGCGGGAGGTCGGCGGCATGAGCGAGTGGGAAGCAGGGCTGGACGACGAAGAGGCCGGGGCGGTGATGCGGACCGTCGTGCGGCAACTGAAGCTGTGGCGTGAGGCGGCCGGTCTCACCCAGGCCGAGTTCGGGGTGGCCATCGGGTACGGGGAGGAGTTGGTCTCCTCGGTGGAGCGGGGGCGGCGGATTCCGCGGCCGGAGTACTTGGACGCGGCGGATGACGTACTCAACGCGGGCGGCAGGATCGCTGCGATGAAGGGGGACGTCGCGGAAGCCCGGTACCCGAAGAAGGTACGGGACGTGAAGCGGCTGGAGGCGGAAGCCGTAGAGATCTGCTCCTACAACAACTCCGTCATCGACGGCCTGTTGCAGACCGAGACGTATGCGCGGGCCGTGTTCAGCTCCCGGAGGCCGCAGTTCACGGAGGAGGAACTGGAACAGCGGGTAGCCGCTCGGCTGGCCCGCCAGGAGATCCTCGGTGCATCAACGGCTCGTCCGCTCCTCAGCTTTGTCCTGTGTGAGGCGACGCTGCGTCGTCTGATCGGGGGCAAGATGGTGATGCGCAACCAGATCGAACGGTTGTTGGAAGTGGCCCGTCTGCGAGACGTCGATCTACAAGTGCTTCCTCTGAGCCGGGAGGAGAACTCCGGTCTCGGCGGCCCCTTCCGACTCCTCAAGCTCAGGAACGGAGCGGCCGTGGGTCTCAACGAAGTCCAGCTCACCAACCGCGTGATCATCGAGCCGAAAGAGACCACGGTCCTCGACATGCGCTATGGGATCATCCGCGCGCAGGCTCTCACGCCCCGAGAGTCGCTGGCCTTCATCGAGACAGTGCTGGGAGAGTCATGACCCTCAAGCCCTCTGCCGGAGCCGATGGCACGCCGGAGTGGATAAAGAGCAGCTACAGCTCGGACGACGGGCCGTCCTGCGTCGAGGTGGCCCCCGCCCCGGACCGCATCCTCGTCCGCGACTCCAAGAACCCCCACGGCCCCCGCCTCGCCCTCACCCCCACCACCTGGGCGCACTTCCTGCCGTACGCCTCGAAGGGCTGAACGCGGGCGGGGCGCCCCGCTAGGAGCGCCCCGCCCGCCGCACAGTCACCTCAGGTCGACGTCGACCGACGCCTCCGCGCCCCCGGCCGCCGCTCGCTCGGCCGCGTCACCGGGTCCCCGGCCTCCACCGCCGCCGCGCGACGTCGCAGGCCGAAGTCGGCCAGGGCCTCCGCCAGCTTGTGGACGGACGGCTCGGGAGCCATGACGTCGACGCGCAGGCCGTGCTCCTCGGCCGTCTTCGCGGTCGCGGGACCGATGCACGCAATCACCGTCACGTTGTGCGGCTTGCCCGCGATGCCGACCAGGTTCCGCACCGTGGACGACGACGTGAAGAGCACCGCGTCGAAGCCGCCGCCCTTGATCGCCTCGCGGGTCGCGGCCGGCGCGGCTAACTGATCGTTTCAGAATGCCGTCCTGCGGAGACGCTGGCGGTCCATGAAACAATCCCTTCGGCCACGGGCTCAGGGGGTGACGCCGTATGGAACGGGTTGGGGCTGCGCGGGACCTCGTGCTCGGTTACGTCCGTGCTCTGAACGCGATTGATGAGGCCATGAGGGTGGCGATCCCCTCGCTTGAGCGACTGGCAGATGTCCTTTGCCTGGCCCGCTCGCGCCGGATCAGCCGCAGTGGGCACATCGGTACCTACTCCTACACGGTTCATGGGGCGGGATGCCGATTCGTCAGTGGCAACGGCGCTGAGGTCGATGTGGACTTCGAAGCCGACGGGAGCGAAGTCTTCGACCTCTGGCGGCTGCGCTGGTATGGGCTGAGCCTGCCGGATCCTCTTGACGTCACGGATGAGGACCTGCGGTCCGCGGTGCGGTCGCTGCAATCGCTTCTGGCCGAGGTGCGGCCGGGATGGTTCAGCGTCGCCGGCTGATCGCTTCAGGATGATGTCCGCAGACGGCGGAGGCATATGAGGCTGCGGGCCAGTTCGAGCAGGCCCTGATGGAGATCGGCGCGTCGCTCGTAGCGGGTGCGGAGCCGTTTGAACTGGTGCAGCCAGGCGAAGGCGCGCTCGACGACCCAGCGCACCTTGCCCAGTCCGGAACCGTGGGCGACGCCGCGTCGGGCAATCAACGGCTTGATGCCCCGCTTCCACAGCAGGCGGCGGTACTTGTCGAAGTCGTAGCCCCGGTCCGCATACAGACGTCGGGGCTTGCGGCGGGGGCGTCCCTGGGCTCCCCGAATCGGCGGGACCGCGTCGAGCGGGGACAGGAGCTGGGTGACGTCGTGTCGGTTGCCGCCGGTGAGCGTGACGGCGAGTGGGTCCAACGTGGTCCCCCGTTTGAGGGCCCGGACCTGCGATCCGTCCACAGCACAGTCGTCCAGGTCCAGTAGTTTGGCGCGGCGCAGCTCGGTCAGCAGGGCGGCGTGCAGGCAGGGCCAGACGCCGGCCTCGGTCCAGTCCCGCAGTCGGCGCCAGGCCGTCACGCCGGAACAGCCCACGGTCTCCGCCGGGACGTCCCGCCAGGCGACACCGGTCCGCAGCACGAACAGGACGTCGGCAAGTGCTGTTCGGTCAGGAACACGCGACCGCCCCGGATGCCGGTGGCGCCGCTCGGGAGCCGGCGGCAGCAACGGGGCCACCCGCTCCCACAGGTCGTCAGGAACAAGATCGGCACGCACCTCGGACACCCTGCCGACCAAGATCGCCGAGCACAAGACCCGCAGCTCAACTCATTCTGAAACGATCAGTAAGTGCCTTGATCGCCCCCAGCGGCACAGGCACCCGTCCGGGCCCGCTGCACGCACCGTTCCATTCTGCTACTTTTCAACTGTCACATTCTCACCAGAATAAAGGGAAAGTGAAAGTGAGCCCCACGATCCGAGTGGACAACGAGGTGTACGAAGAGCTGCAGAAGCGAGCGACTCCCTTCGTCGACACACCGAACAGCACTCTCCGCCGGGTCCTCGGCCTCCCGGAGAAGGCGACGCAGTCGGGGAGCACAGCCGTCGCGCCCTCATCACGGGAAGCCGCACTCAGTCCCCTTCTGGCGGACCGGCGGCTTCGCCCCGGGCAGCGGCTGGTGTGGCGGCGGCGAAACCTCAACCAGGTGCACTATGCCGAAGTGCTCGCGAACGGCACGCTCCGACTGGAGGACGGTTCCGTGCATGACACCCCTTCGGGCGCGGCAACGGCCCTCGCGGGCAACACCCAGAACGGCTGGACGGTCTTCACCACCGAGGACGGCATCCTGTTGAGGGAGATGCGATGAGCACGAGCACCTCGACCGCCCGAGCCTACGATGGCCCGACATCTGGAGGTGGATAATGGCAGGGGTGACCAAGCCCAAGGTCGGTCGTGTCGCGCCGCTGGAACTGGTCGAATGGGCCCTGAGCGGGCGTATCCGGATTCCACGCTTCCAGCGTTCGTACCGCTGGGAGGCCTCCGACTCCGAACGGCTCTTCGACAGCATCCTGCGTGGCTATCCCATCGGCAACCTGCTGATGTGGCGCAAGCCCGCACCAGCCGCCGAGATCACCTTGGGCGAACTCCGGTTCGATGCCCCGGAACGCTCCGACGCGTTGTGGGTGGTCGACGGACAGCAGCGCCTGACCACGCTCATCGGCGCGCTCACCGCATCCGAACACACGGTGGACCGTCGATTCCGCATCTTCTACGACCTGCGAGAGAAGGACGCCCGCAAACGGTTCCTGTCCGCGCCGCACTCCCAGCACGTGCGTGATCACTGGCTGCCGGTCTGGGTCGCCGGCGACAACCGGCGGCTCATCGCCTGGCAACGGGAACGGCCGTGGCTGACCAGCGAGGAATACGACCTCTGCGACTCAGTGGCCACTGCCATCCGCACCTACGAGATTCCCATGTACGAGATCGAGGGCGACGACGAGCAGGCGCTGCGCGAGATCTTCGACCGGATGAACACCTTCGGCAAGACTCTGAAAAAAGCCGAGATCTTCCAGGCGCTGCACTCCACGTCCCTCGACGTGCAGCCGTCCGATCTCGAGGCGCTGCGTGACCGGGTCGCAGCACTCGACTTCGGAGACTTCAGCCCTCAGCTGCTCATGCAGAGTGTGATGGCGATGCGTGGCGGGAAGGTGGACCGCGACTTCCGCCAGGAGTTCCAGAACGACGAGGACCGGCAGCAGGCCTTCGCCAGCACCGAGAAGGCTCTTCGCCTGGTGGTCGACTGGTTGCGCGGCGAGGCCGGAATCCCCCACCTGCGCCTGCTCCCATACGCCCTCTACGTCCCTGTACTCACCCGTTACACCGCCCTGTTCGGTTACCCGACCGGGCGAGGCAGTGAGCTCTTGCGCCGCTGGGTCTGGCGGGGAGCAGCGGTCGGCGCGGCCCCGCAGGGAAACACCGTCGCTCTGCGGCGCAACGCCAGCGCTGTACACGACGATCCTGTCGCCAGCGCCACCCGGATACTGGGCCTGCTGCCGATCGGCGGAGAACTCTGGCAGCCGGATCTGACCCAGACCGCGCTGAACCGAACACAGGCGAAAATCAACGTGCTCGGTCTCCTGTCGGCTCACCCTGTCCTCCTCACGCCGGCCACGGATTCGGACGGGAACCACTACCCGGCAGGCAGCAGGATCGGCGACTCCCGTCTGCTGGTGGACATGCTCAACAGCGGAAGCTCCCCACTGCAGTCACTCGTGTCCGGCCGGACCATGGCCGCCAAAGTGCTGCACCCCGCCGACAAGCCGGGATTCGGCTTCTTCTCGGAATGGTCGGACCCTGGTGTTCTGCGATCCCACTGCATGGACGAACGGTGTGTGGACCTGCTCCACACGTATACCGACGACAGCACCGACGATTTCCTCGCCCGCCGCGCCGGAATCATGACCACGGTCATCTCGGCTCATGTACAGCGCATGGCCTTGTTCGGATTCTCCGACGGGCCCGAGGCCGAGACCCTGTTCGACGAAAGCCTCTGGGGAGACGCCACCGATGCAGCGTGATGTGACCGCTACGGTCTTCCTGGGGGACCGTCGTGTCGGCGTGCTCGGCTATCACAAGGGCAACACGTGGTTCGAGTACACGGACCTGACAGCCGTTCACCCAGTTCTCGGGCAGGGATTCGAACGTGATCCGCGCAAGCGCCGGACAGCGAGTGGCAGTGTGCCGGAGTGGTTCGCGAACCTGCTTCCGGAACAGGGCAGCGGGCTCCGGCGACTGGTGGCCGCCGAGTTGGGTAAGCAGCGGATCCACGACTTCGTACTGCTGAATCATCTTGGTGAGGATCTCCCTGGAGCGGTACGCGTAGTACCGGACTCCCCGCTGGACGACCTCCCTGACCACGACCAGCCCGAAACATGCAGCCACGACCACGCCCTGCGCTTCTCCCTGGCCGGTGTGCAGCCCAAGTTCTCGATGCGCTTCGCAGGCAAGGCGCTGGTGCTTCCGTCTACCGGCAGCGGCGGCGACTGGATCGTCAAACTCCCCGACGAACGCTTCCCCGCCGTCCCTGCCAACGAGTACGCCATGCTGCGCTGGGCGGCTCTGTCGGGCATCGATGTGCCCGAGGCTGTACTCGTCCCCGGCTCGGAGGTCAACAATCTGCCCGATGGGCTGGCCGATCCCTCGGAACCCGTACTCGCGGTTCGACGCTTCGACCGGACGAGTGAGGGACGAGTCCATCAAGAAGACTTCGCGCAAGTGCGCGAAGTCGCCGCCGACTCCAAATACGATCGGGCCAACTACGCCGGCCTCGGCCGTGTGGTCAACGCGGTCTGCCCGCCCGAGGACGTCGTCGAGTACGTACGTCGGCTCGTAGCGATGATCGTCATGGGGAACGTGGACGCGCACCTGAAGAACTGGACGCTGCGATACCCGACCGGGAGACAGGCCCGGCTTTCACCCGCATACGATCTGGTCTGCATCGCCGCCTACCCGAAGGCCGATCAGAAGCTGGCTTTCCCTCTGAGTGGAACCGCCAACTGCGAACTCGTCACTCTTGACAGCTTCCGCGCGCTGTCACCGTCGCTGATGCTTCCCGAGGAACAGATCGCCTCGACGGTGCGCGAGAGCGTCGCGGCCCTGGCCGCCTCCTGGCCCCGGGTGAAGCGGGACTGCCCCGTTCCCGGCATGGTCGTCACGGCAATCGAACAACGTCTTGAGCAGCTTCCACTGATGAGCGCCTGACGTGACGACCACGGAGATCCCAGGCGACGTGACCGAAACGTCGGAGGCCTGACGAGGAGAGGCGCCCCCGGGAGAGCGCCCCTTCACCTCAGGTCGAAGACCGCCGCCTCCGCGCACCCGGACGCCGCTCGCTCGGCCGTGTCACCGGGTCCCCGGCCTCCACCGCCGCCGCGCGACGCCGCAGGCCGAAGTCGGCCAGGGCCTCCGCCAGCTTGGTCACGGACGGCTCGGGAGCCATGACGTCGACGCGCAGGCCGTGCTCCTCGGCCGTCTTCGCGGTCGCGGGGCCGATGCACGCGATCACCGTCACGTTGTGCGGCTTGCCCGCGATGCCGACCAGGTTGCGGACCGTGGACGACGACGTGAAGAGCACCGCGTCGAAGCCGCCGCCCTTGATCGCCTCGCGGGTCGTGGCCGGCGGCGGCGACGCGCGCACCGTGCGGTAGGCGGTGACGTCGTCGACCTCCCAGCCCAGCTCGATCAGCCCGGCGACCAGCGTCTCGGTCGCGATGTCGGCGCGCGGCAGGAAGACGCGGTCGATCGGGTCGAAGACCGGGTCGTACGGCGGCCAGTCCTCCAGCAGGCCCGCGGCCGACTGCTCGCCGCTCGGCACCAGGTCCGGCTTCACGCCGAAGGCGATCAGCGCGTTCGCGGTCTGCTCGCCGACCGCGGCGACCTTGATGCCCGCGAAGGCACGGGCGTCGAGCCCGTACTCCTCGAACTTCTCCCGGACCGCCTTCACCGCGTTGACCGACGTGAACGCGATCCACTCGTACCGGCCCGTCACCAGGCCCTTGACCGCACGCTCCATCTGCTGGGGCGTACGCGGCGGCTCCACCGCGATGGTCGGGACCTCGCTCGGCACGGCGCCGTACGAGCGCAGCTGGTCGGAGAGCGACGCCGCCTGCTCCTTCGTACGCGGCACGAGCACCTTCCAGCCGAACAGCGGCTTGGACTCGAACCACGACAGCTGGTCGCGCCGGGCAGGGGCGGAACGCTCGCCGACCACGGCTATCACCGGTCGGCCCCCGTCCGGGGACGGCAGCACCTTCGCCTGCTTCAGCGTCTGCGCGACCGTGCCCAGCGTGGCGGACCAGGTGCGCTGCCTGGTCGTCGTACCGGCGATCGTCACCGTCAGCGGGGTGTCCGGCTTGCGGCCCGCCGACACCAGCTCACCGGCGGCCGCGGCCACCGAGTCGAGCGTCGTCGACACGACGACCGTCCCGTCGGAGGCGCCGACCTCGGTCCAGCAGCGGTCCGACGCCGTACGGGCGTCCACGAACCGCACGTCCGCACCCTCGGCGTCCCGCAGCGGCACACCGGCGTACGCGGGCACACCGACGGCGTTCGCGATACCGGGGACGACCTCGAAAGGCACCCCCGCCGCGACGCACGCCAGCATCTCCTCGGCGGCGTACGTGTCGAGCCCGGGGTCCCCGGTCACCGCACGCACGACCCGCCTGCCGCCCCGCGCGGCCTCCATGACAAGATGTGCGGCATCCCGCACGGCGGGGACGCCCGAGGTCGTTGACGCACTGTCAACTACCTTCAGCTGGGGCGCGCCTGTGCCCGGATCCGACGGATCGGCGTCCGTGTGCACTTCCGACACGCCCTGCCTCGCGTGCGTGCGTACGACGTCGAGCACCTCGTGCTCGGCGACGAGGACGTCCGCGTGCGCCAGTGCCTCCACGGCGCGCAGAGTCAGCAGTCCCGGATCTCCGGGTCCGGCACCCAGGAAGGTGACGTGCCCGTGTTCCGGACCGGTGGGAAAGGTGGTGGGGCTCAATGTGCTCGCTCCCCCATCAGACCGGCCGCGCCCTGGGCGAGCATCTCGGTGGCGATTTCGCGACCGAAAGCCATTGCCGCGTCGTGCGTTTCAGGCACGGGACCGGTGGTGGACAGCTGCACCAGCGTCGAGCCGTCGGTGGTACCGACGGCGCCGCGCAGGCGCATTTCCTTGACAGTCTGCCCGTCGGCCAGAAGGTCGGCCAGCGCGCCCACAGGGGCGCTGCAGCCGGCCTCCAGGGCGGCGAGCAGTGACCGCTCGGCCGTCACGGCGACCCGCGTGAACGGGTCGTCGAGCTCGGCGAGCGCGGCGACGAGTGCAGCGTCTTGGGCGGTGTTCCCCGCCCTGCACTCGATCGCCAGTGCCCCCTGGCCGGGGGCCGGCAAAACCGTGTCGACCGACAGGAAGTCGGTCACCTCGTCGATGCGGCCCACCCGGTTCAGCCCGGCGGCGGCCAGCACGACGGCGTCGAGCTCACCGCTGCGGACGTATCCGATGCGGGTGTCGATGTTGCCCCGGATCGGGACCGTCTCGATCTCCATCCCGTGGGTGCGGGCGTACGCGTTCAGCTGCGCCATGCGGCGCGGCGAGCCCGTCCCTATGCGCGCCCCGCGGGGCAGGTCGGTGAGCTTGCGCGCGTCCCGGGCGACGACCACGTCCCGCGGGTCCTCGCGCTCCGGTACGGCGGCCACCACCAGGCCCTCGTGCTGCGCGGTGGGGAGGTCCTTGAGCGAGTGAACCGCGAAGTCCACCTCACCCCGCAACAGCGCCTCGCGCAGCGCGGCCACGAACACGCCCGTACCGCCGATCTGCGCCAGGTGCTCACGCGAGACGTCGCCGTACGTGGTGATCTCGACCAGCTCAACGGGCCGACCGGTCACCTGGCTCACGGCGTCCGCCACCTGCCCGGACTGGGCCATGGCGAGCTTGCTCCGCCTGGTCCCCAGCCTCAGTGCCTTCTCAGTCATGCCGGCCCTCGGTTCTTCTCAGTGCTGTTCTCGGCGCGGGAGACGGAGGCCACCGTCTCGGGGTCGAGGTCGAACAGGGTGCGCAGCGCGTCCGCGTACCCGGCACCGCCGGGTTCGGCGGCGAGCTGCTTGACCCGTACCGTCGGCGCGTGCAGCAGCTTGTCGACCACACGCTTGACGGTCTGGGTGATCTCGGCGCGATGCTTGTCGTCGAGGGACGGCAGCCGCCCCTCCAACCGAGCGATCTCGCCCGCCACGACGTCGGCGGCCATGCTGCGCAGCGCGACGACGGTGGGCGTGATGTGTGCGGCCCGCTGGGCCGCCCCGAACGCGGCGACCTCGTCACCGACGATCCGGCGGACCATGTCGACGTCGGCGGCCATCGGTGCGTCGGCCGAGGCGTCGGCGAGCGACTCGATGTCCACCAGGCGGGCCCCGGCCAGCCGGTGCACGGCGGCGTCGATGTCGCGCGGCATCGCGAGGTCGAGGAGGAAGAGCACGGGCTGCGGGCGCGGCACCTCGGCGACCGGCTCGGGCCGGCGGCGCTCGGGGACGCGGCCGACGCGCGTCGCCGTCGCGGCGAGCGCGGTGATCAGCTCGGCGTCCGCCTCGGCACCCGGCCGCCCGGCCTCGCGCGACCGGTCCACCGTCGCACCGCCCGCGGCCCAGGCCCCGTGCTGCTCCAGCATGGCCGCGTCCATGCCGGCCACCGCGGCCTCCCCCATGACGGAGAAGCCGGACGGCACGGAGGACAGGTCGAGCGGGCAGTTCTCTTCGGTACCGGCGCTCGGAAGTGGCGTTTCGTCAGCCTCCCGTACGGCGGCCGGGCCGGCGGCGTCCACGGCGGGACGCCCGTCGGCCGGTCCGTCGGCCGTCATCGTGGCGGGAGCACCGGTACGCCCCTGCACCGCCGCGGCCACGGCGTCGGCCGTGAGGACCAGCCCGGTCGCACCGGTGCAGGAGACGGCCACGTCGGCACGTGTCAGCTCGAGCGGCACCGAGTCCATCGGTACCGCGCGGGCCAGCACGTCCGTGTCGTCGCCCTCTGAGAGACGTCGTCCATATTGCTCTTGGAGCAGGAGCGCGAGCCGCTCGGCGCGCTCGAAGGTGCGGTTGGCGACGACGATCTCGGCGACCCCGGCGCGCGCCAGCGTGGCGGCGGCCAGCGAGGACATCGAACCGGCACCGATGACCAGGGCCCTCTTGCCCCGCGCCCACTGCTGGACGTCGGCTCCCGCGGACAGCTGCTCCAGGCCGAAGGTGACCAGGGACTGCCCGGCGCGGTCGATGCCGGTCTCGGAGTGGGCCCGCTTGCCGACGCGAAGGGCCTGCTGGAAGAGGTCGTTCAGGAGCCGGCCGGCGGTGTGCAGGTCCTGCGCCCGGGCCAGGGAGTCCTTTATCTGGCCGAGAATCTGGCCCTCGCCCACCACCATCGAGTCGAGCCCGCAGGCCACCGAGAAGAGATGGTGGACGGCCCGGTCCTCGTAGTGCACATAAAG
>NZ_BAABCQ010000219.1:0-11155 GCF_039539045.1 Streptomyces marokkonensis | reverse complement strand
ACGACTCCACCGACGCCACATGCGCACCCGTACCATCAGCCAACAGCAACGACACCTCTGCGCCGTGACGACGGAGCCGGACGCGCAGGGCACGGGCGCCGACCGCGTGCAGGGAGACGCCGGACCACGCGAACGGCAGCTCGACAGCGCCTTCACCATCCTCGGACGGACCCAGCACCCCAAGGCCGATCGTGTGCAGCGCGGCATCCAACAGGGCAGGGTGCACGCCGAACCCGTCGACGTCGGTGCCGGCGGGCAGTGCGACCTCGGCGTAGAGGTCCTCGCCGTGCCGCCACGCCGACCGCAGTCCCTGGAACAGCGGGCCGTAGGCGTAGCCGGTCTCGGCAAGGGTCTCGTAGTGGGTGTCGACCGCAATGGCCTTGGCCCCGGCCGGCGGCCACTGGGCGAGGGTCTCCGCGACGGGCGGGGCGGTGGACAGGTTCTGCCGGGTCACCGTCCCGGTGGCATGGCGGGTCCAGCTGTCGGCCTGTGCGTCGGCGGGGGCGGAGTAGAGGTGCACCGTGCTGCGGCCCGCGGGGTCCGGAACCGTGGCGGTCACCTGGATCGCGACGGAGCCTGCGTCCGGCAACACCAACGGCGCCTCGACGGTGAGCTCTTCGAGCAGGTCGCAGCCGACCTGGTCGGCGGCGTGCAGCGCGAGGTCGACGAACGCCGTGCCGGGCAGCAGGACCGAGTCGAGCACGGTGTGGTCGGCGAGCCAGGGGTGCGTGTCGACAGACAGCTGTCCGGTCAGTACCACTCCGTCGGTGTCCGCCAGGGTCATCGCCCCGGACAGCAGGGCATGGCCTGCCGGGCGCATGCCCGTCGAGGAGACGTCGATGCTCGCCCCGTCGGCCGGGGCGAGCCAGTAGCGTCGGCGTTGGAAGGGATAGGTGGGCAGGTCGACGTGGGTGGCCTGCTGCCCCGCGAACATCGCCTGCCAGTCCAACTCCACGCCGTGGACATGGGCTTCGGCAACCGAGATCACGAAGCGGCGTGCCTCTTCCTCGTCGCGGCGCAGGGTGCCCAGGGCGACCGCGTCGTCCTGACCGGCCTCCTCGAAGGTCTCCTGCAGACCGAGGTTGAGCACCGGGTGCGGACTCACCTCGACGAAGACCGTGTGCCCGGCGTCGAGTGCCGCGTACGCGGCCGATGTGAACTGGACGGTGGATCGCAGGTTGCGGTACCAGTAGCCGTCGTTGAGCTCGGCCGTGTCCAGCAGGCCGCCCGTCACCGTGGAGAAGAACGGCACCGTGCTCGAACGCGGGGAAACGCCCTTCAGCGCGGCGGTCACCTCGTCCGCGATGGACTCCACCTGGGCCGAGTGCGAGGCGTAGTCCACCGCGACGCGCTTGACGCGCACTCCGGCGGCCCTGCACGCGTCTGCCAGTTCGGCCAGTGCGTCCGACTCGCCGGAGACGACCACCGAGGAGGGTCCGTTGACGGCGGCCACGGAGATGCGGCCGTCCCAGGCGGTCAGGCGTTCACGTACCTCGTCCAAGGGCAGCGACACGAACACCATGCCGCCCTTGCCGCAGAGTTGGAGCAGCGCCCGGCCGCGCAGGGCCACCAAGCGTGCGCCGTCCTCCAGCGACAGGCCACCGGCGACGCAGGCCGCCGCGATCTCACCCTGGGAATGGCCGATGACTGCGGCCGGCGCCACGCCGCAGGCCCGCCAGAGCTCGGCGAGGGAGATCATCACCGCCCACAGGACCGGCTGGACCACGTCGGCGCGGTCGTAGCCCGGGGCGCCCGCCTCGCCGCGTACGACGTCCAGCAGACGCCAGTCCGTGAAGGGCTCCAGAGCCGCCGCGCACTCCGCCATCCGCGCCGCGAACACCGGCGAGGACTCCAGGAGCCCGGCGGCCATGCCCGTCCACTGTGCGCCCTGGCCGGGGAACACGAACACCGGGCGCACGGGTCCGTCCGCTGCGCCGTGTACCAGGTTGGGGGCCGCGCCGCCCGCCGCGAGAGCCGCAAGGCCGGAGCGGAAGCCGTCCGTGTCCTGTGCCACGACCGCCGCACGATGGGTGAAGCGCGCCCGGGTCGTCGCCAACGCCCGTCCGAGCAGGGCAGGTTCGGGTCCTTGCGTACCGTCGATGAGCTGCCGCAGCCGCTCGGCCTGGGCCCGCAGTGCTTCCTCCGACCTGGCGGACAGCACCAGGGGCACGTCCCCGCTCAGGACGGGGGCGAGAGCGGCAGGTGCCGGCTCCGGGGCCTGCTCCGGGGCCTGCTCCAGGATGACGTGGGCGTTGGTGCCGCTGATGCCGAACGAGGAGACTCCGGCCCTGCGCGGCATGCCTGTCTCCGGCCAGGCCACGGACTCCGTCAGCAGCTCGACCGTCCCCGCCGACCAGTCGACCTGGGGTGTCGGCTCGTCCACGTGCAGGGTGCGCGGCAGCACACCCTCCCGCATCGCCATGACCATCTTGATCACACCCGCGACGCCCGAAGCGGCCTGTGCGTGCCCGATGTTGGACTTCAGCGAGCCGAGCAGCAGTGGCCGGTTCTCCGGCCGGTTCTGCCCGTAGGTCGCGATCAGGGCCTGCGCCTCGATCGGGTCGCCGAGACGGGTACCCGTGCCGTGCGCCTCCACCGCGTCCACCTGCGACGCCGACAGACCGGCGTTCGCCAACGCCTGACGGATCACACGCTGCTGCGACGGACCGTTCGGCGCCGTCAGACCATTGCTCGCACCGTCCTGGTTCACCGCACTGCCGCGCACCACCGCAAGAACCCGGTGACCATTGCGCCGCGCGTCCGAGAGCCGCTCCACCAGGAGCACGCCCACACCTTCGGACCAGGCGGTGCCGTCGGCGCCGGCGGCGAAGGCCTTGCAGCGGGCGTTGACGGCGAGGCCGCCGTGCCCGCTGAACTCCGTGAAGACTCCCGAGCCACCCATGATCATGGCGCCGGAGGCCAGCGCCATCGAGCACTCGCCCGATCGCAGCGCCTGGATGGCCAGGTGCAGCGCGACCAGCGAGGAGGAGCATGCCGTGTCGACCGATACGGCGGGGCCTTCCAGGCCGAAGGTGTAGGCGACGCGCCCGGACACGACGCTGCCCGCCGTCCCGGTCAGCACGTGCCCGGCGACGCCGTCCGGCAGCTGCGCGAGCGAGGTGGCGTACCCGGAGGACGAGGTGCCGGTGAAGACGCCGGTCCGGCTGCCCCGCACCGTGGCGGGGTCGATGCCCGCGCGCTCGAAGACCTCCCAGGAGGCTTCGAGGAGCAGCCGCTGCTGCGGGTCCATCGCCAGCGCCTCACGCGGCGAGATGCCGAAGAAGCCGGCGTCGAACTCCGCCGCATCGTAGACGAATCCGCCCTCCTGGGGCAGGCCGTCGGGCCCACCCTCCGCGGTGTCCGGCAGTCGCCAGCCGCGGTCCGTGGGGAAGGCCGCTATGCCGTCCGTCCCCGTGGCGACGAGCCGCCACAGGTCCTCCGGCGAGCTGACGCCGCCGGGGTAGCGGCAGCTCATCGCCACGATGGCGATGGTTGCGTCGCTGTCCGCCGTGCCGGTGCGCACAGCGGCCGCGGGCGTCCCGTCCGTGCCGGGCGCCTCGACCAGTTCGGCATGCAGACGGTCGGCCATCACGGTCGGCGTCGGGTAGTCGAAGATCAGTGAGGCGGGCAGCCGCAGGCCGGTGGCCGCGCCCAGGCGGTTGCGCAGTTCGACGGCCGTGAGCGAGTCGAAGCCGAGGTCCTTGAAGGCCCGGTCCGGGCGCACGGCGCTCGCCGACGCGTGCCCGAGCACCGCGGCGGCCTGGCCGCTCACCAACTCCACGAGTGTCTGCCGCCGTTCGGCCTCGTCGAGTCCGCGCAGCCGCTGGACAAGCGTGGAAGCGACCTCTCCCGCGGCGGCCACGCCGCGCCGCCTGCCCTGCCTGTGTGCGCCCGAGAGCCCTTCGAAGAGGGCGGGCCGTGCGGTCCTGCCACGCAGGGCAGCCGCGTCCGGCTTCATCGGCACCATGAGCGCGTCATCCACGGCGAGGGCGGCGTCGAAGAGCGCGAGTCCCTCCTCCGCTGTCAGTGCGATCAGAAGCCCGCCGCGCGGGGTGCGTCCCGCGTCCCTCCCGCGCAGTTGGTCGATCATGCCGCCGGCCTGCTCCCACGGGCCCCAGGCCAGGGAGGTCGCGGCGAGGCCCTGGGCACGTCTGGCCCGGGCCAGGGAGTCGAGGAAGGCGTTCGCCGCCGCGTAGTTGCCCTGTCCCGGCGCCCCGAGCAGCCCGGACGTCGAGGAGAAGAGGGCGAACACGCGCAGGTCGAGGTCGCGGGTGAGCCGGTGCAGGTGCCAGGCCGCGTCGAGCTTGGGCCGCAGCACCGCCTCCAGACGGTCGCCGGTGAGCGAGGAGATGACACCGTCGTCGAGGACTCCGGCTGCGTGGACCACTCCGGTCAGCGGGTGCTCGGCCGGGATGCCGGCGAGCAGCGCGGCGAGCGCGTCGGCGTCTGCCACGTCGCAGGACGCCAGGGTGACGTCGGCACCGAGTCCGGTGAGTTCGGCGGCAAGCTCACGTGCGCCCTCGGCGGCTGCGCCGTTGCGGCTGGTGAGCAGCAGGTGCCGGACGCCGTGCGAGGCGACGAGGTGCCGCGCGAGGACGGCTCCGAGCGCTCCGGTACCGCCGGTGATCAGGACGGTCCCGGTGCCGTCGAGCGGCTGCGGGACGGTCAGCACCACCTTGCCGATGTGGCGCGCCTGGCTGAGGAACCGGAAGGCCTCCGGGGCGCGACGCACGTCCCAGTCACGCACGGGCAGCGGGTGCAACGCCCCGCGTTCGAAGAGTGCGACCACCTCGGCCAACATCTGCCCGATCCGCTCGGGTCCCGCCTCGATGACATCGAACGCCCGGTAGTCGACGCCGGGGTGTGCGGCGGCGACCGCTTCCGAGTCCCGGACGTCGGCCTTGCCCATCTCCACGAACCGGCCCCCGCGCGGCAGCAGCCGTATCGAGGCGTCCACGAACGGCCCTGCCAGGGAGTCCAGTACGACGTCGACGCCGCGTCCTCGGGTGCCGGACCTGAACTGTTCCTCGAACTCGAGCGTGCGCGAGGACGCGATCCGTTCGTCGCTCAGACCCAGTTCCCTGAGGGTGTCCCACTTGCCCGGGGAGGCCGTGCCGTAGACCTCGGCGCCCAGGTGCCGTGCCAGCTGGACGGCGGCCATGCCCACCCCGCCCGCGGCGGCGTGCACCAGCACGGATTCGCCGGGCCGCAGCGCGGCCAGGTCGACCAGGCCGTAGTAGGCGGTCAGGAACACGATGGGGACCGAGGCCGCCTGGGTGAACGACCAGCCGTCAGGGATCCTGGCGACCATCCGGTGGTCGGTCACCGCGGTCGGCCCGAAACCGCCGCTGAGCAGGCCCATGACGCGGTCACCGAGCGCGATCCCGGTGACGTCGGGGCCGACCTCGACCACGACGCCCGCGCCCTCGATGCCCATCGTGGCGCGTCCCGGGTACATGTCGAGCGCGATCAGCACGTCGCGGAAGTTCAGCCCCGCGGCGTGTACGGCGACGCGTATCTGGCCGCTTTCCAAGCCGTCGAGGGCCTGCGGGTGGGGCAGCAGGGCCAGGCCGTCGAGGGTGCCCCTGTTTTCGCTGTCGAGCCGCCAGGCGGGGACGCCGTGTGGCGGCAACAGTGCGCCGTCATGTCCCGCGCGCACGAACCGGGGTGCGTAAAACGTCCGTCCTCGCAGGGCGAGTTGCGGCTCTCCGCTGTCGAGCGCCGTCCTCAGGGCCGGTGCGTCGAGTGCGTACGGCTCTGCGGCGTCGAGCAGGACGAATCGGTCCGGGTTTTCCGACTGGGCCGAACGCAGCAGGCCCCAGACAGGTGCGGCGGAAAGGTCGGGCGCCGCGGCCGAGTGGGGTGCCGCTGCCACGTCGTCGTCGGGGCCGACGGCACCGCTGGTCAGCACCAGCAGCCGGGCGGTGTCGAACCGCGTGTCGGCCAGCCACTGCTGGACCAGGGCGAGGGCGCGGTGCGCGGCGCGGTGCGCGGCGGTGTTGTCGTCCGCCCCGGCGGGACGTCCGGTGAAGTCGGCGATCACGACGTCGGGCGCATCGACACCGCCGTCGAGGGCTTCGCCCAGCGCGGCCAGGTTCACGAAGGCGTCGAACGCCTCGGAGGCCGCGGGCCTCGCGTCCTCGTCGGCCGTGAGCGCGACGGCCCACCGTGCTTGGTCGGACGGCTGCTCCCCCCTCGGCGCGGCTTCGGCGACCTCGGTCCAGCCCAGTTGGAACAGCCCGTCCATGGTGGCCGCGGCCTGGGTCCGGAACTGGCCTGCGACCACCTCGCGCAGTACCAACGACTCGACGGCTGCCACGAGTTGACCCGCGCCGTCCGCCAGGTGCAGCGAAACCGCGTCCCGTCCCGCCGGACTGATCCGCATCCGTAGCGTGGTGGCGCCGGTGGCCCGCAGACAGACCCCTCCCCAGGAGAACGGGAGCCAGCCGCGCCCATCGGCGTCGACCGGTTCCCCGGCCGCATCCCGCTCCGCGGCACCACTGAGCAGCCCGCTGACCGCGAGGGCGTGCAGTCCGCAGTCGAGCAGCGCGGGGTGCACACCGAAGCCGGCCACGTCGAGATCGGCCACCGCCACTTCGGCGAGCACCTCGTCGCCCCTGTGCCAGGCCCTGCGCAGCCCCTGGAAGGCCGGGCCGTAGTCGAATCCCCGCACGGAGAGCTGCTCGTACACGGCATCGACGTTGATCGGGGTGGCGTCCTGCGGCGGCCATGCCCGCAGTGTGTCCCGTACGAGCGACGCGGCGGCCTCCTCCGCTGCCGCGTCGGCCGGCGCGAGGAGACCCGTGGCGTGCTGGGTCCAGTCGCTCTCGTCCTCGCCGTCGGGCCTGGCGTGCACGCCGACGGGCCGGCGGCCGTCCGCCTCCGGGGCGCCGACCACCACCTGCACCTGGACCCTGCCGGACGAGGGGAGCGCCAGCGGTGCCTGCAAGGTCAGCTCCTCCACCACCTCGCAGCCAACGCGTTCGCCGGCGTGCAGCGCGAGGTCGACGAAGGCCGTGCCAGGCAGCAGCACCGTACCCATGACGGCGTGATCGGCGAGCCACGGCTGCCGTTGCGCGGACAGCGAACCGGTGAACAGGAACTCGTCGGTGTGCGCGAGCCCCAACGCGGCACCGAGCAGCGGATGCTCCCCCGTGCGCAGCCCGAGCTCGGTCATGCCGCGGGGCGCGGCCCAACTGCTCTTCGGCCAGTAGCGCTCGTGCTGGAAGGCGTAGGTGGGCAGATCCACGCGGCGGGCACCCGTGCCGGCGAAGTACGCCTGCCAGTCGACCGCCTTGCCGCGTACGTGGAGTTCGGCGAGGGCGGTGAGCAGGCTCTCCGGCTCCTCGCGGTTCTTGCGAAGGACCGGTACGAAGGTGATCTCGCCGGAGTCGGAGGTGACGCAGTCCTGCGCCATCGCGGACAGCACACCGTCCGGACCCAGCTCCAGGAACGCCGTCACACCTTCCGCTTCCAGGGTGCGGATGCCGTCCAGGAAACGCACCGCTTCGCGGACGTGACGCACCCAGTACTCCGGATCCTGCACCTCCTCCGCCGACAGGACCTCACCTGTCACATCCGAGATGATCGGCAGCCGAGGGGCGTTGAAGGTCAGTCGCTCCGCGACCTTGCGGAAGTCGTCGAGCATCGCGTCCATACGCGGCGAGTGGAAAGCATGACTCACCCGCAGCCGCTTGGTCTTACGGCCCTCACCCTCGAAGTACGCGGCGATCCGCAAGACCTCTGCCTCGTCACCCGACACCACCGTCGAACGCGGGCCGTTGAGCGCGGCGATCGACACGCCGTCCGTCAGCAGCGGCAGCACCTCGTCCTCCGCCGCCTGCAACGACACCATCGCACCGTCCGTCGGGAGCGCCTGCATCAGACGCCCCCGCGCCGCCACCAGCACGGCAGCGTCCTCCAGCGACAGCACACCGGCCACGCACGCGGCCGACAGCTCACCGATCGAGTGACCCAGCAGGAAGTCGGGCTTCACGCCCCACGACGTCACCAGCTCGAACAGCGCCACCTCGAGCGCGAACAGACCCGCCTGCGTGAACTGCGTCCGATCCAGCAGCTCACCACCCTCGAAAACCACCTCACGAAGGGACTGGTCCAGATGACGGTCCAGCTCCGCGCACACCAGGTCGAACGCGTCCGCGAACGCCGGGAAAGCGGCGTGGAGTTCCCGTCCCATGGCGGGACGGTGCGAACCCTGCCCCGAGAACAGCACCGCCACCGGCTCGTCCTCGCCCGTGGTGGAGCCCACCGCGTCGGCGGTGCCGGGGTCATCCGCCAGTGCGGCGGCCCGACGCAGCAGGGTCTCGGTGTCCTTGCCGATGAGCACGGCCCGGTTCTCCAGCGAGGTCCTGGTCCGCGCCAGCGAGTAACCGATGTCCACGGCGTCGAGGCCGGCTCCGTCGGCGTGGGCCAGTAGGCGTCCGGCCTGAGCGGCGAGCGCCGACGGTGACTTGGCCGAGAGCAGCCACGGAACGACCGGCAGGGACGCCATCGCGGGCTCGGTGGCTTGCTCGGTCTCCGGTGCCTGCTCCAGGATCACGTGCGCGTTGGTGCCGCTCATGCCGAACGAGGAGACGGCGGCGCGGCGCGGCTCGCCCGTCTCGGGCCACTCCACCGGCTCCGTGAGCAGCTCGACGGCCCCGGCCGACCAGTCCACGTGGGAGGACGGCTCGTCGATGTGCAGGGTGCGCGGCAGCACGCCCTCGCGCATCGCCATGATCATCTTAATGACGCCCGCCACGCCGGCGGCGCCCGCCGTGTGACCGATGTTCGACTTCAGCGACCCCAGCCAGAGCGGCCTGCCGCCGGTGCGCTCCTGGCCGTACGTCGCGATGAGGGACCGCGCCTCGATCGGGTCACCGAGGCGGGTGCCCGTGCCGTGTGCCTCCACCGCGTCGACCTGCGCGGCGGAGAGGCTCGCGTTGGCGAGGGCGTCCCGGATCACGCGCCGCTGCGAGGGGCCGTGCGGAACGGTGAGTCCGCTGCTCGCGCCGTCCTGGTTGATCGCCGAGCCTCGGATGACGCCGAGTACGCGGTGGCCGTTGCGACGGGCGTCCGAGAGACGCTCGACCAGCAGGATGCCGACACCCTCGCCCCACCCCGTGCCGTCCGCCGCCTCCGCGAACGCCTTGCACCGGCCGTCCTCGGCGAGGCCCCGCTGCCGGGAGAACTCCAGGAAGGCACCCGGGGTGGCCATGACCGCCACGCCGCCCGCGAGCGCCATGGTGCATTCGCCCTGGCGCAGCGCCTGGGCGGCCCAGTGGAGTGCCACCAGCGACGACGAGCACGCGGTGTCCACGGTCGCGGCGGGGCCCTCGAAGCCGAGGGTGTAGGCGATGCGGCCCGACATGACGCTGGCAGCGCTGCCGATGGCCAGGTAGCCGCCGAGTTCGGCCGTGTCGTGGTGCAGGAGCGAGGCGTAGTCCTGCGCGTTGGATCCGATGAACACCCCGGTCCGGCTGCCGTGCAGGGAGGCGGGATCGATGCCCGCCTGCTCGATGGCCTCCCAGGAGGTTTCGAGGAGGAGCCGCTGCTGCGGGTCCATCGCCAGTGCCTCGCGCGGCGAGACACCGAAGAACTCGGCGTCGAAGTCACCGACGGAACTCAGGAATCCGCCCTGATCGGCATAGGACGTGTCCGGGTTGTCCGGGTCGGGGTCGTAGAGCCCCTCGACGTCCCAGCCACGGTCTTCGGGGAAGCCCGATATCGCGTCGACGCCGTCTGCGACCAGCCGCCACAGCTGCTCGGGCGAACGGACGTCACCGGGAAGGCGGCAGCTCATGCCGACGATGGCAATCGGCTCCTGCTCC
This sequence comes from Streptomyces marokkonensis, assembly GCF_039539045.1. Classification (NCBI taxonomy): domain Bacteria; kingdom Bacillati; phylum Actinomycetota; class Actinomycetes; order Kitasatosporales; family Streptomycetaceae; genus Streptomyces; species Streptomyces marokkonensis. Next base: position 1,325 of record NZ_BAABCQ010000219.1, on the reverse strand, counting down.
TCGGACTCCACCTCCTGGAGCCGCTGCTTCGTCTGGCGAAGCTCAGCGGTCATCCACTTCAGGTGGTCCAGGAGTTTCTCTTCACTCGCCATCGAAACAGCACCGCCCCTTGAGAAAAGCTTGGTTTGCACACGCGTTCACGGGTTCCGGTCAGAACTTCCCGAACTCGCGTTGGATGAGGTCGAACATCTCGTCCGATGTCGCTGACTCGAGGTCGGAGTCCACCGCCGCGGCTGCGGGTTCGCCCGCATCGGGCGGCGGCGACGCCAGGCGGACCTGTGCTCTGCTCCACGTCGTCAGCAGGCCCTGCAGCCGCTCTGTGACGTCCACGCCGTCGACATCGTCCGTGGACAGGCCGGACAGCATCCGTTCCAGCTCGCTGAGCACGGCGGCAACCGAAGTCGAGGCCGCCGCCGAGAGTTCCTGCGCGAGCTCGGCCCGCAGATGGTGCGCCAGCGCGGCAGGGGAAGGGAAGTCGAAGAGCAGGGTGGTGGACAGCCGCAGCCCGGTGTGCCGGGCCAGCCGGTTGCGTACCTCGACCGCCATGAGCGAGTCGAAGCCCAGCTCGACGAAGCCACGCCGGGGCCGGACCGCGTCCGGCGTGGCGTGACCCAGCACGTCCGCCGCCTCCGCGCGCACCAGCTCCAGGACGATGCGGCTCTGCTGCGACTCGTTGGCCGACGCGAGCCGTGCACGCAGCTCGGCCGCCGCGTCGCCGCCACGGCTGTCGCCGTCCACGCCGTCGTGATCCTGGTCCAGAGCCCTTTGCACGTCGGTCAGTTCGCCGAGTAGCAGGCTGGGCCGCCGTACCGTGAAAGCGGGGGCGAACCGCTGCCAGTCCACGTCCGCGACCGTGAGGAGCGTCGCGTCGCCCGCCAGCGCCTGGTGGAGCGCGCCGACGGCCGACTCCGGTGCCATCACGGCAAGACCTCGTCGGCTCAGTTCTCCGCTGGTCCCTTCGGCCATACCGCCCTCGGCCCACGGCCCCCAGCTCACCGAGGTCGCGGTCAGGCCGCGAGCACGACGATCCTCGGCAAGGGCGTCGAGGTGGGCGTTGGCCGCGGCGTAGGCGGCCTGACCGCCGCTGCCCCACACCCCGGCGATGGACGAGAACAACACGAAGGCGTCCAGGTCTGCGCCGTCGTCGCCCAGATACCCGCCCGGGTCGCCGAACAGAGCGTCGAGATGCATGGCGCCTTCCACCTTCGCCCGCAGCACCTCGGTGAACTCCTCGGCGCTCATGTCGGACAGCGGCGTCACCTGTCCCAGGCCGGCGGTGTGGACGACGGAGCGGACCGGCGTACCGGCCTGGCGGAGTCCTTCCA
>NZ_BAABCQ010000218.1:0-11307 GCF_039539045.1 Streptomyces marokkonensis | reverse complement strand
CAAAACGGGCGGCGAGAGTGGCGAGGGCGTCGAGAAGGTCCTCGCTGACGAGAAGGGCCTCGACTTCGCACGCGCGTGGGTGGAGTTTCCGGATCCGGCGGACGACGAGCAGGTCTTCCGGTGCGATCTGACCTGGTTGACCTCCCGCTGGAACTGCATCTTCGGCAGCGGCTGCCACGGCATCCAGGCGGGCCGCGCGGACGACGGGTGCTGCTCACTGGGCGCCCACTTCTCCGACGAGGAGGACGAGAAGCGGGTCGCCGGGCACGTGGCGAGGCTCACGCCGGACGTCTGGCAGCACCACGCCGAGGGCACCGAGCACGGCTGGGTCTCCGAGGACGACGAGGGCTCCCGTCAGACCCGTCCCTTCCAGGGCTCGTGCATCTTCCAGAACCGGCCCGGCTTCGCCGGGGGCGCGGGCTGTTCCCTGCACATCCTGGCCCTGAAGGAGGGCCGGGAGCCGCTGGAGACCAAGCCGGACGTGTGCTGGCAGCTCCCGGTGCGGCGGACGTACGAGTGGATCGACCGGCCCGACGACACGCGGGTGCTGCAGGTGTCGATCGGTGAGTACGACCGGCGCGGCTGGGGTCCGGGCGGGCACGACCTGCACTGGTGGTGCACCTCGGCGACCTCGGCGCACGGCGCGGGCGACCCGGTGTACGTCTCCTACCGGCCGGAGCTGATCGAACTGATGGGCAAGGCGGGCTACGACCGGCTGGCCGAGCTCTGTGAGGAGCGGCTGGCCTCGCAGCTGCCGTTGCTTGCACCACATCCGGCGGACCCTGCCCGCTGAGGCCGGGCGCTGCCGAGACGGGCGCCACTGCCGTCGGGCCGCGGAAGGATCAGGAGCGCCCACGCCGGGCCACCGGGACCGGAACGCCGGAACCTGGAGGGCCCGAGACCGGAACGCCGGGACCTGGAGGGCCGAGGCGTTCTACGAGCCGGTCGGGGCCGGGGTGCCGCTGTTGCCCGGCAGCGGTGGCGAACCGCCCGTGCCGCCGGTCGGGGACGGTCCGGTCGGCGTCGGGTCCGGACCGGGCGACGTGGGCGAGGGGTCGTCGGTGGCTGAGGGGTCGGTGGTGGGCGGCGGGTCGGTGGGTGACGAGGTGGACGGGGACGGCTCCGGGCCCGGGTCGGACGGGGAGGACGGGGACGGGGAGTCGCCGGGGGCACCGGGGCGCGGGCCCGGGTGCGACGGGCCGGGCGCGGTGCCGTAACCCTCGATGGAGACGACGGCACCGACGGGAGAGACGCCCACCCGGGCGCTCCAGTGGCCTGCCGGCTCGCGCAGGTGGTCGACGTACACCTTGACCGTCAGGGCCTCGCCGGGGCGCAGGGTGCCCGACTTCTGGCTCAGGTAGAGCCAGGGAGCGCTGGTGGACGCGGTCCAGCGCACCGGTGCGTCGCCGGTCGCGGTGAGGGTGAGCAGTGTGGTGTCGCCGTCGTGGCCGGCCGTCACCACCAGTTGCCGGGCGTCCTTCTCGGCGCCGGAGACGCTGACGACCTCGACGGAGACGTCGGCCTTGCCGTTGCCGCCGAAGCGGGTGCCGGGGGTGGTGGTCGCGTTGCCGGTGTTCTCGTAGCCGTGGCCGGCCTCGGACTCGGCGTCCGGGCCGTCGGGACTCTGGGCCTCACTGGCGGTGGCCGAGCGGCCGCTCCCGCCCTCGGCGACCGGGGTGCCGCGGTAGGCCGCCCACAGGGCGAGCACGGGGGCGGCGATGACGGTGGCGACGACGGTCGTGGTGACGGCACGCGCGCGGAGACGGTCCCGCCGGGCCGCGCGGTCCTTGGGCGCCATCGGGAAGCCGCGCCGGTCGAAGCGGGGGGCCGAGCCCCGCGCGCGCGGGGGGTGCGCCATGGCGACGTGCAGTGCCGCACGGGGGGCCACCAGGACGGGCAGCTCGGCAGGCGTCACGCTCGTACCGGGCCAGCGGCCGGGGATCGCGCCTTCGGCGGTACGGCGGCAGCGCGGGCAGTCGTCGACGTGCCGGACCAGCTCACGGCGCAGGGCCGCACTCAACACGTACTGGTTGTCGCCGGTCAGGCGGGCGACGCCCGGACAGGTGCCGGTCTCCACGACGGCGAGGGCCGCGCGGGTGCGCTCGACCTCGCAGGCGGCGGAGGCGAGCAGCTCCCGGGCGGCGGCCAGGTCCATGCCGAGGACGGCGGCGACCTCGTGGGCGGCGAGGTGGTGGCGCACGGCGAGTTCGAGGGCCTCGCGCTGCTCCGGGGCGGTGCCGGCGGCCTCCGGCCAGGCGAGGAGGGCGAGGTCTCGGTGGGGCGGCCGCCGCTCCTCGCCGCTCCCGTCGCGCACGGCGCGCCCGCTGTTCCCGTCGCCGCGTACCGCGCGCCCGTTGCTCCCGCTTTGTCCGGCACGTCCGTCCCGCTCGCCGTACGCGGTGGCCGGGAGTGCGGGGCGCTGTCGATCGGCGTCGGGGCGGCCCGCCGCGTGGCTGCTCGGACGTTTCTGCTTGGCCTCGGCCAGCTTGCGCAGGCAGGCCCAGCGGGCCAGCGCGTACAGCCAGGCCCTGCGGTCTCCGGCGGACTCCGGGCCGCGGTGGCCGCGGCGCTCGGCGAGTACGAGGACGTCGCCCAGCGCGGCGGTCGCGGCGTCGTGGTCGCAGAGCACGGACAGGCAGTACGTGAACAGGCCGTCCAGATACGCGTCGTACGCGTCGTAGCGCGCGTGCGGCCGCTGCGCCAGCGTGCGCGCCGCGGTGCGGTCGCGCGCCTCCCGGTGCGTCCGGTGGGCGCCGGTCGTGCGGGTCGTTGTCTCCGGACTGCTCCTCATCACCCGGCGACCGTAGGGCGCTATGGGTGGCGCGCACTGGCGCGTTGGGCACTTTTAATCCGTACGGGTGAAACGATCCCTCATAAGGGGACAGGAAGCTGTCGTTCCGCGGCTGGCCAGAGGTGGGCAGTGGCCCGTTCGGGGTGGACGGAGTCGGTTGGAGGCCAGTGGAAGGCCGCTGGGAGGCCGGTTTGTGGCGAGCGGGCGGGCGGCCGAGGCGGGGGCGGGAACGGGCAGGTCTGGTGGGGCTAGGTTCTCGTGGCATGCGTTGTCAGTGCGGGCGGTTACGGTTCGTGCATGGCTGCCCGTACGAAGACCACCAAGGAACGGCCGTCCTACCGCTGCACCGAGTGCGGCTGGCAGACGGCCAAGTGGCTCGGCCGCTGCCCCGAATGCCAGGCCTGGGGCACCGTCGAGGAGTACGGCGCGCCCGCGGTGCGTACGACGACGCCGGGGCGCGTCACCACCTCCGCGCTGCCCATCGGCCAGGTCGACGTCCGGCAGGCGACCGCCCGCTCCACCGGCGTGCCCGAGCTGGACCGGGTGCTCGGCGGCGGCCTGGTGCCCGGCGCCGTGGTGCTCGTCGCGGGCGAGCCCGGCGTCGGCAAGTCAACGCTGCTGCTGGACGTGGCGGCCAAGTCGGCGAGCGAGGAGCACAAGACCCTCTACGTCACGGGTGAGGAGTCGGCGAGCCAGGTGCGGCTGCGCGCCGACCGCATCAAGGCCATCGACGACCACCTGTACCTCGCCGCCGAGACCGACCTCGCGGCGGTCCTCGGCCACCTGGACGCGGTCAAGCCGTCCCTGCTGATCCTCGACTCCGTGCAGACGGTGGCCTCTCCCGAGATCGACGGCGCCCCCGGCGGCATGGCGCAGGTGAGGGAGGTGGCGGGCGCCCTGATCCGCGCCTCCAAGGACCGCGGCATGTCCACCCTCCTCGTGGGCCACGTCACCAAGGACGGCGCCATCGCCGGCCCCCGCCTCCTCGAGCACCTGGTGGACGTCGTCCTTCACTTCGAGGGCGACCGCCACGCGCGCCTCAGGCTGGTCCGAGGCGTCAAGAACCGCTACGGCACCACCGACGAGGTCGGCTGCTTCGAGCTGCACGACGAGGGCATCACCGGCCTGACCGACCCCAGCGGTCTGTTCCTCACCCGGCGCGCGGAGCCCGTGCCCGGCACCTGCCTGACCGTCACCCTGGAAGGCCGCCGCCCGTTGGTGGCCGAGGTGCAGGCTCTCACCGTCGACTCCCAGATCCCGTCCCCGCGACGCACGACCTCCGGCCTGGAGACGTCCCGCGTGTCCATGATGCTGGCCGTACTGGAGCAGCGCGGCCGCATCAGCGCCCTGGGCAAGAGGGACATCTACTCCGCCACGGTGGGAGGCGTGAAGCTCTCCGAACCGGCCGCCGACCTGGCCGTCGCGCTCGCCCTCGCGTCGGCCGCCAGCGACACCCCGCTGCCCAAGAACCTCGTCGCGATCGGCGAGGTCGGCCTCGCCGGTGAGGTGAGACGGGTCACGGGCGTGCAGCGCCGGCTCTCCGAAGCGCACCGTCTGGGCTTCACGCACGCCCTGGTACCGACCGACCCCGGCAGGGTCCCTGACGGCATGAAGGTCCTGGAAGTCGCGGACATAGGGGACGCCCTGCGGGTACTTCCGCGTTCGCGTCGGCGAGAGGCCCCACGGGAGGAGGAGGACCGCCGGTAGACTTTGCCCTGGTCTCGCCCGTCCGTACGACCGAGTGTGCGACAGGGCAGCACCTGAGAACCTGCGACCGGAGGAGTGCAGTGGCAGCCAACGACCGGGCAGCAGCTCCCGGAAGGTCCGGTGGGAGCGCCGGTGCCGATGGCCTGATGCGCGCCTCGCTGAGCGCGGTGGCGCCCGGCACGCTCATGCGGGACGGACTGGAGCGGGTCCTGCGCGGCAACACCGGCGGTCTGATGGTGCTGGGCTGGGACAAGACCGTCGAGTCGATGTGCACGGGCGGCTTCGTGCTGGACGTCGAGTTCACCGCGACCCGGCTGCGCGAGCTGTGCAAGCTCGACGGCGGCATCGTCCTGTCCTCGGACCTGTCCAAGATCCTGCGGGCGGGCGTGCAACTGCTCCCCGACCCGACGATCCCCACGGAGGAGACGGGCACCCGGCACCGTACGGCGGACCGGGTCAGCAAGCAGGTCGGTTACCCCGTCGTCTCCGTCTCCCAGTCCATGCGGCTCATCGCCCTCTACGTCGACGGCCAGCGCCGCGTCCTGGAGGACTCCGCGGCGATCCTGTCCCGTGCCAACCAGGCCCTGGCGACCCTGGAGCGCTACAAACTCCGCCTCGACGAGGTCGCGGGCACGCTGTCGGCGCTGGAGATCGAGGACCTGGTCACCGTCCGGGACGTGTCGGCGGTCGCCCAGCGCCTGGAGATGGTGCGCCTCATCGCCACCGAGATCGCCGAGTACGTGGTGGAGCTGGGCACGGACGGCCGGCTCCTGGCGCTCCAACTGGACGAGTTGATCGCCGGCGTGGAACCCGAGCGCGAGCTGGTCGTGCGGGACTACGTGCCCGAGCCGACCGCCAAGCGCTCCCGTACGGTCGACGAGGCACTCGCCGAGCTGGACAAGCTCAGCCACGCCGAGCTGCTCGAACTGTCCACGGTCGCCCGCGCCTTGGGCTACACCGGTTCCCCGGAGGCCCTGGACTCGGCGGTGTCTCCCCGCGGTTTCCGGCTGCTGGCGAAGGTCCCGCGGCTGCCGGGCGCGATCATCGACCGGCTGGTGGAGCACTTCGGCGGCCTGCAGAAGCTGCTCGCCGCCAGTGTGGACGACCTCCAGACGGTGGACGGCGTCGGCGAGGCGCGGGCGCGCAGCGTGCGGGAGGGCCTGTCACGGCTGGCGGAGTCGTCGATCCTGGAACGGTACGTCTAGCCGTACGGCTAGCCGTACGACTGGCAGAACGGCTAGCCGTACGACTGGTAGTACGGCTGAGCGCTCCGGCTGAGTCATACGTCTGAGTCGGTGCGGCCAAGCGGCCGCTCCGACGTCAGTCGCTCTTCAGCACGAACGACGCCCGCACCTTCTCGAACCCCGCGGCCTTGGCCTCCACCAGGTACGTCCCGGTCTTGGCCGAGCCCGCCGGAGGCGTCCCGCACTCGGGGGCGCTCGGCTTGCGGTCCCACTTCGCGGTGTAGGTGATGCCGCTGCCCGCGGCCACCCGGTACCGCAGACTGCCCGAACCCTTGACGCAGTCGTCGGAGGACCAATAGACATCGTCGGCGTCGGCCGGCGTGATGGTCAACACCGTGTGCTTCGGGCCGAGATCGACCTTGCAGTCGCTGCCGGAGGTGTTCCGCGCGGTCAGTTCGAAGGCGGGCGTCCGACCGGGCGTGTAGTCGTTGCGGACACTGCGCAGACTCAACTTCACCGCACCGGCGGTGCAGTTGGGAAGAGCCGAGTCGCCCGGCAGGGTGTCTCCCGCGTCGACGCCGGCCGCCGCACCGCCCGCGGAGCCCCCTCCGCCGGCACCGCCCGATCCCCCGGTGCCAGCGTCACCACCGGCCTCACCACCGCCGCCGGACCCGGACCCGTCGCCGGAGCCACCGCTCCCGGAGCCCGTGCCCGACCCGTTGGAGTCCCCACTCCCCGACTCGTCGCGTCCGCCGGGTGCCTGACTGATCGCCGGCCCGGAACTCGAGGGCCCCGGAGTGATCGAAGGGGCCGGGTTCTTGCCGTTGGCGCCGTCCTCGCGGTCCTTGCCGCCGCCCCCGCCCCCGGCGACCACGACCCACGTGATCAGCAGTGCCAACAGGGCGAACAGGGACAGCAGTACAGCCCTCCGTCGCCAGTAGATGGTGGAGGGAAGCGGCCCGACCGGATTGCGCAGAGATCCCACGGCGCAAACTGTACGAGAGATCGGCGCGTTCCCTTGTCCCACCCGCCGTTCAAAGCGGCAACTTTTACGGATCATCATTCCGGAAGCCGGCCACGGCCCCCTGCCGATCGTCAGGTTGCCCAGGTGACGATCGCAGGGTGTGACCGTATCCCGCTGTCGCTTACCGTCAGTGAGCATGACCTTCGAGGACGACGAGCTCTACCGAGACATCACCGGCTTCGCCCACGACACCCCAACGTGGGTGCAACACACGGTGGAGGTGTGGACAGAGGCGGGAATCCTGTTGTTCGGCGCGCTGTTCGTGGCCGCCTGGTGGCGGTCGCGCCGCGGCAGCTCCCAGGCCTTCGCGATCGCGGTGCTTGCACCCGTGGCCACGGTCGTGGCGTATGTGTGCAGTGAGCTGCTCAAGTCCGGTTTCACCGAGGAGCGTCCGTGCCGGGCGGTCGCTGCGGCGGTGCCGTCCCTGGCGGAGTGTCCACCGACCGGCGACTGGTCCTTCCCGAGCAACCACGCGACGATAGCGGGCGCCTCGGCCGTCACCCTGGCCCTGATCCGGCGCGTGATCGTCTGGCTGACGGCCCCGCTCGCCCTGCTGATGGCCTTCTCCCGTATCTTCGTCGGCGTCCACTACCCGCACGACGTCGCCGCCGGGCTGCTGCTCGGCGCCGTCGTCGCCGCCACGGCCGTACACCTGGGCAGGCGCCCGGCGACGCGGCTGGCCGAGGCGATGCGCGCGTCGCCGGCGCCCGCGGTGCGGTGGCTGACCGGTCCGGGTCCGGCCATGCCGCCCGCAGCGGCCGCGTACGCCCCCTCGCATCGGCGCCGCTGAGACGCGTCAGGTCTCCGTCTCGACCAGGCCCGCCTCGTACGCCACGATCGCCGCCTGCACCCGGTTGCGTACCTCCAGCCGGTCCAGCACCGCGCTCACGTACGCCTTCACCGTGCCCTCGACAAGGTGCAGCCGGGCAGCGATCTCCGGGTTGGACAGTCCGGCACCGACGAGGCCGAGGACTTCGCGTTCCCGTGGGCTGAGCCGTGCCACACGTGCACGGGCGTGCTCCTCGCGGGCGAGCCGGCCGCCTCCACCGCCCTTGCCGAGGTCCTCGATGACGTAACGGGCTACCTTCGGGGACAGGAAGGCGGCGCCCTCGGCGACTGCCCGCACACCCGCCATCAGTTCGTAGGGGTCCCCGGACTTGAGCAGGAAGCCGGTGGCGCCGCCCGCCAGCGCCCGGGTCACGTAGGCCTGTTCGGAGAAGGTCGTCAGCATGGCGACGGCCGTGCCGGGGACGGTCCGTACGATCTCCTGCGCGGCGGCGAGTCCGTCGAGGCGGGGCATGCGGATGTCCAGCAAGGCAACATCGGGGCGGTGCGCGCGGGCCAGTTCGACCGCCTGTCGGCCGTCACCCGCCTCGGCGACGACCTCGCTCTCGCCACCGCTCGCCAGGATGGCGCGCACCCCGGCCCGCACCATCGCCTCGTCGTCGGCCAGCAGTACCCGGATCACCGTACGGACTCCTCCTGTTGCTCGCGTCGCTCCTGTTGCTCGCATCACTCATGTGGCTCGTACTGCTCCTGTCGCTCCTGTCGCTCCTGTTGCTCGTGCCGGCCGTTCTGCCGGAGTCCCTCGCCGGACGGTCCAGCACGGGGGACGACGTCCTTGGCGACCAGGTTTCCGTCATCGTCGAAGCAGAGTCGGAAGTGGTCGACGGAGACCAGGAGATCACCGCTCGACCGGTAGTAACGGCAGTCGGCGCCCTTCGGGGGCTCGGGCGCGCGTTCGGAGGGTGGATCGTGGATCGCGCGGTCCGGCAGTACGGGGACGACCTCGTGGTACGGCGTGCCCAGGCGCAGTCCCGCGTAATCGGCGGGGCTGAGCACCGAGTGCGTCTCGGTGTACGCGTACCAGCCGAAGGCCGAACCGACCAGGACGACGCCCCCGCCGGCGGCGGCGCCCAGGCCGAGGGCGACCCGGCGGCGGGCGCGGGTGAAGGGCTCCGAGGTGACGGCGGCGGGGGCCGGGGCGGACGTCTGCTGTGCGGGGACGTACGCCCGGACGCGGAACCCCTCGCCGTGCGGGCCGGCCCCGAAGTCGCCGCCGACCGAGGCGACGGCGGCGCGCAGCCCGAGCAGACCCGAACCGCCCGACGAGGGAGAACCGGCCTCGGTGGCCCGCCCGTTGGACACGGTGACCGTCGTACCGTGGGCCTGGCCGGTGACCGCCACGACGACGGGCGCGCCCGGCGCGTGCCGGGCCGCGTTGGTCAGCGCCTCGCGCACCACGCGGTGCAGCAGGCGTTCGGCGACGCCGCCGGAGGCCGGGGCCGGGGTGGTGGTGTCCTGTGGTTCCCAGCGGACGGGGAGGCCCGACTCGGCGGCCCGGGCGACGAGTTCCTCGACGCTTTCGCCGGCCGGAGCCAGTGGGGCGGGTTCGTCGTGGACGGACACCTCGCGCAGTACGCCGATGATGCGGTGCAGGTGGTCGGTGGCGTCGGCGGCGGCGACGCGCAGGTCGGCCGCGGCGACGCGGTGGCCGGCCGAGAGCCCTGGGGCGACCTGGAGGGCGGCGGCACGCAGGGCGAGCAGGCTCAGTTCGTGGCCGAGGGAGTCGTGCATGTCCTGGGCGATCCGGGCGCGTTCGCGCAGCCTGGCCCGTTCCTCGGCGTGCCGCTGTTCGTCCTCCAGCCGGGCCGCCCTGAGCCAGCCGGCCTCGGCGAGGGCGCGGCTCTGCCGCCAGTAGCGTCCACCGAGCCAGGGGAAGACACAGCCGAAGAGCAGCGTCCCCGTCAGGACCAGCCACTCGGGCACCGGGTCGACACCGACCAGCACGATCCGCACCGTGCCGACGACGCCGGCACCGACGAAACCGGCCACCGCTGGACGCGCCCGCTGTGCCCGCAGGCCCAGCAGCAGGGCGAAGACGCCGAGGGCGGGACCGTAGGACACGCTGAACAGAGCCGGTGCCGCGGCCAGGCCCAGGCCCGCCGTCAGCGCGAAGGCGGCGAGCGGCTGCCGCCGGGAGAGCGCGACGGCCACGGCAAGGATCCCGAGGCCGGCCAGCTGCTGCCAGAGGGGACGCGGCTCGTTCATCCCCAGTCGGTCCGCGGTGACGGCGGGGAGAGCGAGGGTGGCCCAGAGGAGGGCACCACTACCGAGGGGAGTGAGGCGGGCGGAGGCGCGACCGGGCCGCGCACCGCCGCCGCGACCGGGGCCCGCGCCGTCGCCGGGCCCCGCGCCGTCGCCGGGTTCCACACCGCCGGTTCCGGCGTCGTAGGCCGGACGGGTACCTTCCATGGGACGGACGCTACAAGCGGCGAGCAGGGTGGCGCCCCTGCCGATCGTCAGGTGTCACGCCCGCCACCGGGTGGCGGTGCACCCGCCCGGTGGCCCTCCCGTGGCAGGATCGAAGGGTCATGACTGCGCCCACGAAACCCTCGAACAACGGCCCCTCCGACCCCACCGCGGTCCCGGCCTCCGCCGCCTCCGCGCCCCCGGGACCCCCTGCCGTCTCCGTGCCCCCGGGGCCCGTCGCGGTCTCCGGCGTCCCGGCCACCGTCGCGGCCGGCGCCACCGTCTCCGCGAGCGGTGCCGGTGTCCCCGCGTCCGCCGCGTCCGACGAGCGGGCCGCGTCCGGTGTGCCGCTGCACGCCCCCGTCATCGACTGGTTCGACGAGCACGCCCGTGATCTGCCGTGGCGGCGCCCGGAGGCCGGCGCGTGGGGGGTGATGGTCAGTGAGTTCATGCTCCAGCAGACGCCGGTGAGCCGCGTTCTGCCCGTCTACGAGCAGTGGCTGGCCCGCTGGCCACGCCCCGCCGACCTCGCCGCGGAGGCGCCCGGAGAGGCTGTCCGCGCCTGGGGCCGGCTCGGCTACCCGCGCCGCGCCCTGCGCCTGCACGGCGCCGCCGCGGCCATAACGGAACGGCACGGAGGCGACGTACCGGCGGACCACGCCCAGCTGCTGGCGCTGCCCGGCATCGGCGAGTACACGGCCGCCGCGGTCGCCTCCTTCGCCTACGGTCAACGACACGCCGTACTGGATACCAACGTCCGCCGCGTGTTCGCCCGGGCGGTCACCGGCGCGCAGTACCCGCCGAACGCCACCACCGCCGCCGAGCGGAAACTGGCGCGTGCGCTGCTGCCGGACGACGAGGCGAGCGCCGCCCGCTGGGCCGCCGCCTCCATGGAGCTGGGCGCACTCGTCTGCACGGCGAAGAACGAGTCGTGCCACCGCTGCCCGATCGCCGCGCAGTGCGCCTGGCGGCTGGCCGGCAAGCCCGCGCACGACGGGCCGCCGCGACGCGGCCAGACGTACGCGGGCACCGACCGGCAGGTACGCGGCCGGCTGCTCGCCGTGCTGCGGGAGGCGCACGGGGCGGTGACGCAGGCGGCGCTCGACCATGTGTGGCACGAACCGGTCCAGCGCGCCCGCGCCCTGGACGGCCTCGTCGCCGACGGCCTGGTGGAGCCCCTGGCGGACGGGATGTACCGGTTGCCGCTGAGCTGAAGCCGCAGCGCAGCGGTGGAGGACAGCGGTGGAGGACCGTGGTGGAGCAACGCCGCTGTGGCTTCTGTGACAGCGGCACCGCCGGGCGAATCCCTCTTTACCAGCCCCAAATAGCCCACTGCTTCAACCCGTCCC
>NZ_BAABCQ010000217.1:0-11345 GCF_039539045.1 Streptomyces marokkonensis | reverse complement strand
CGGGAAGGAGAGTGCGCCGTGTTCTTTGTCGACGTCCTGGAGACCGAGGGACTGGGCAACCGCAGCTACCTCGCGGGCGGTGCCCGCTCGGCCGTGGTCGTGGACCCGCCGCGGGACATCGACCGTGTCATCGCCGAGGCCGCGCGGCGCGGGGTGCGGATCGCCGCCGTCGCCGAGACCCATGTGCACAACGACTACGTCACCGGCGGCCTGGAGCTCGCCCGCCTCACCGGCGCACGCTACCTGGTGCCGGCCGGGGCGGAGGTGGCGTACGCGCGCGTGGCGGTGGCCGACGGGGACGTGGAGCCTCTCGACCAGGAGCTGGAGCTGCGCGCCGTGGCCACACCCGGCCACACCCCGCACCACATCTCGTACGTCCTCCAGGAGGCGGGGCGGGCGGTGGCCGCCTTCACCGGCGGCTCGCTGCTGATCGGCACCGTGGGCCGGCCCGACCTCGTGGAGCCGCGACTGACCGAGGAGCTGGCGCGCGCGCAGTACGCCTCCGCGCACCGTCTCGCGGATCAGCTGGAGGACCGGGTGGCCGTGCTGCCCACCCACGGCTTCGGCAGTTTCTGCTCCTCCTCCGCCTCCGGCGGCGAGCACAGCACCATCGGTGCCGAGAAGGCCGCCAATCCGGCGCTGGTCCAGGACGTGGAGACCTTCGTGCGGGAGCTGCTGGCGGGACTGGACGACGTACCCGCCTACTACGCGCACATGGGCCCGGCGAACGCCGAGGGCCCCGCTCCCGTGGACCTGACCGAGCCCCGGCGGGCCGACGCGGACGAGATCGCCCGGCGGCTGGCCGCCGGCGAGTGGGTCGTGGACCTGCGCAGCCGGGTGGCCTTCGCCGCCGGCCATGTCGCCGGGTCGTTCAACTTCGAGGTCGACGGACAGCTCGCCACCTATCTGGCGTGGATGATCCCGTGGGGCAAGCCGGTGACGCTGCTCGCGCACAGTACGGAGGAGCTCGCCCGCGCCCAGCGGGAGCTGGCCAGGGTGGGCATCGACCGGCCGGCCGCGGCGTCGGTCGGCTCCCCCGCCGACTGGGTCGTGGACGGGACCCGCCCGGCCTCGTTCCGGCGCGCCACCTTCGCCGAGCTGGCCGCGGCGCGGCGCGGCGGCGAGGACCCGGTGGTCCTCGACGTACGCCGGGACAGTGAGCGCGCGGGCGGCTGGGTCGAGGGCAGCGTGCACCTCCCGGTCCACGAGATCCACCAGCGGCTGGACGAGGTACCGCCGGGCACCGTGTGGGTGCACTGCGCGGGCGGCATGCGCGCGGCCGTCGCCGCGTCCGTGCTGGACGCCGCCGGACGCGAGGTGGTCGCGGTCGACGACGGTTTCGCGGCGGCGGCCGACGCCGGCCTGCCGCTCGTCACGCCCTCGGGCGGCACCGCCGTATGACCCCGCTGGTCCTCGCCCTGCTCGCCGGTGCCGCGGCCGGTCTGTCCCTGGGCGCGCTGGGGGCGGGCGGCAGCATCCTCACCGTTCCCGCGCTCATCTATCTGCTGGGTTTCACCCCGGCCGCGGCGACCACCGCGAGCCTGGTCGTCGTGATCGTGACATCGGTCACCGCGCTGGTGGCCCATGCCCGGGCCGGGGCGGTGCGCTGGCGGGCCGGGCTGCTGTTCGCGGCGGCCGGTCTGCTGCCCGCGGCCGCGGCCGGCGCCCTGTCCGCGCGTGTCCCCGAGGCGGTACTGACACTGGTGTTCGCGGCACTGGCCGCGCTGGCGGGTCTGCACATGCTGCGCCGCCGGGCGCCGCGCGAGGGCGGCACGGTGTCGGGTGTCCGGGCCACGGGGGCCGGAGCCGGACTGGGCGCGGTGACCGGGTTCCTGGGAGTCGGCGGCGGCTTCCTGGCCGTGCCGGCGCTGGTGACGGTGCTGGCCGTGCCGATGAGCGCGGCGGTGGGCACGAGCCTGCTGGTCGTCATGGCCAACGCGCTGGTGGCCCTCGCGGCCCGGGCGTACACCGCGGTACACCTGGACCTCACGCTGCTCCTGCCGTTCCTGGCCACCGCCGTCCTGGGCGCGTGGGACGGCAGACGGCTGGCGGCGAAGGTCTCCGCCGCCACCCTGCGGCGCGTCTTCGGCTCCGCGCTGCTCGCCGTCGCCGTGGCGATGGGCGCCACGGCGCTGCTGTGAGCGGCCCGGCGGGTCAGGCCAGCGAGAGGAACAGCTTCTCCAGTCGGGCCCGCATCTGCGCGGAGTCCCGCACCTCGGGGTCCTCGCTGGTCATGCACTGCTGCAGCCCCGTGGCGATGATCGAGAAACCGGCCCGGTCCAGGGCCCGGGAGACGGCGGCGAGCTGCGTGACCACGTCCTCGCAGTCGCGCCCCTCCTCGATCATCCGGATGACTCCCGCGAGCTGCCCCTGAGCGCGCCGCAGCCGGTTGAGCGCCGACTTCAGCTCGTCGGCCGACATGTCGAGTTCCACGCCTACTCCTCCACATAGCCCACATTGCCCCGTATACCCCTGCGGGTATCCTACCGCGCGCAGGCGCGGCGACGAGAAAGGTCTCCTTCCGTGATCACCTCCACCTCCACCGCCCCGGCCACCACCCTGAGCGCCACCCAGGCCCTGGGCCGCATCGGCGAGTTCACCGTCGTCGACGTCCGCTCCCCCGGCGAGTACGCCGGCGGGCACCTCCCCGGCGCGCACAACGTTCCGCTGGAACGGCTCGACGAGGCCACCGACGCCCTGACGGCCGCCGCCGCGCGCGGGCCGCTGCTGCTGGTGTGCGCCTCCGGGGCCAGGTCCGCGAAGGGTTGCGCGCGGCTGGCGGCGCACGGCGTCGAGGCGGCCACTCTCGAGGGCGGCACCGGCGCCTGGGCGACGGCCGGTCACCCGGTGGAGCGTCAGTCCGGCGCCCGCACTCCGTGGCCCATGGACCGGCAGGTGCGCCTCGCCGCCGGGTCGCTCGTCGCGGCCGGGTTCCTGGCGGGCCGCGTCTGGCGCCGGGCGCACTGGCTGTCCGGCGCGGTCGGCGCGGGACTGGTCTTCTCCGGGGTGACCAACACCTGTGGCATGGCCGCCGTGCTGGCGAGGCTCCCGCACAACCGGGCCACCGGGGACGCCGTCCCGTTCGAGGAGACGCTGGCGCGGCTGGCGACCTGAGCCGGGCCACCGTGTGACGACGGGCGCCGACCCCTTCGGGGATCGGTGCCCGTCGTTGGTTCCGGAACCAGCGACGAGCGCTGATTTTGCACGCCGTGCATCTTTGCATACCATGCAACTTATGTCGGAGAAGAGTGCAGCGGGGGGCGGCCTGCGGGAGCGGAAGAAGCGGGCCACACGTGCCGCTCTCGCCGAGGCCGCGGTACGTCTCGCCGCGGAACACGGGGCGGAGAAGGTCACCGTCGAGGCGATCAGCGCCGCGGCCGGGGTGTCGGTGCGAACCTTCTTCAACTACTTCGACACCCGCGACGACGCGTTCGTCGTCATGGACGCGGACGCGGGCGCACGCATGCGGTGTGCCGTACTCGCGGCACCGGCCGAGCTCGCCCCGTTGGAAGCCCTGCGCGGGGCCCTGGCGGCGGAATTCGCCGAGGCGGAGCAGGACCACGAACTGTGGCGGCTGCACGCCGAGGTGCTGCACGCCTCACCGCACCTCCTGGCACGCGGCGTCGGGGCGCACATGGCGGCCGAGGCCAACCTGGCCGAGGCCATCGCCGAACGCCTCCACGGCGCCGACGACGGCCTGTACCCGCGACTGCTGGCCTCGGTGGCGCACGCAGCGGTGCGCACCAGCATGGACCACTGGTCCGCCCACCAGGAGGAAGTCGCCTTCCTCGACGTCTTCCACGAGGTGTTCACCCTCCTCGCCGCCGGCCTTCCGGCACCTCCCGCGTAGCCTCCGCGCCGGGCCTTCGCGACCTCATCAGACCACCACCGAAAGAGATGCCGTGACCGCATCCCAGGCGCCTGCCGAGGCGCCTCCCACCGCCATGAACCAACGGCAGATACTCCAGGCCATGTCCGGCCTGATGGCCGGCATGTTCGTCGCCATCCTGGCCGGCACCGTCGTGGCCAACGCGCTGCCCACGATCATCGCCGACCTGGGCGCCAGCCAGTCCGCCTACACCTGGGTCGTCACCTCCGAACTGCTGGCGATGACCGCGACGGTGCCCCTGTGGGGGAAGCTGTCCGACCTCTTCAACAAAAAGCTGCTGCTCCAGCTCTCGCTGGCGATGTTCGTGGTCGGCTCTCTGCTGGCCGGCTTCTCCCAGGGCGTCGAACTGCTGATCTTCAGCCGGGTCGTGCAGGGCATCGGCGCGGGTGGTCTCACCGCCCTCGCACAGGTCGTGATGGCTTCCGTCATCCCGCCCCGCCAGCTGGGCAAGTACGCCGGCATCTTCGGTGCCGTCTTCGCCGTGGGCACCGTGGCCGGTCCGCTGATCGGCGGTGTCCTCGTGGACACCTCGTGGCTGGGCTGGCGCTGGTGCTTCTTCATCGGCGTGCCGTTCGCGCTGCTCGCCATCGCGCTGCTGCAGCGCACGCTGCGGCTGCCGGCGACCAAGCGCCAGGTGCGGATCGACTGGCTCGGCGCCTTCCTGATCGTCGCCGGTGTCTGCGCGCTGCTCATCTGGGTGTCGCTGGCCGGCAACGAGTTCGACTGGGCGTCCTGGCAGACCGCTGCCCTCGCGGGCGGTGGCGTGCTGCTGCTGGTCGCCGCGGTCTTCGTCGAGGCCCGTACCCCCGAGCCGGTCATCCCGCTCGACATCTTCCGCAACCGCACCGTCACGCTGACCACCGTCGCCAGCCTCCTGGTCGGTGTCGCCATGTTCGGCGGGACCGTCTTCCTCTCCCAGTACTTCCAGATCTCCCTGGGCAAATCGCCGACCGTCGCGGGTCTGATGAGCCTGCCGATGATCCTCGGCCTGCTGGTGTCGTCCACCGTCGCCGGACAGGTGATCAGCCGGACCGGCAAGTGGAAGCGGTACCTGGTGGCGGGTGCGGCCCTGATGACCATCGGCCTCGCGCTGCTCGCCACGATCGACGCGAAGACGCACTTCGGTCTGCTCAGCCTCTACATGGCGATCATGGGCGTCGGCGTCGGCATGCTGATGCAGAACCTGGTGCTGGCCGCCCAGAACGACGTGGCCGCCGCCGACCTGGGCGCCGCGACCTCCGTGCTGTCCTTCTTCCGCAGCATGGGCGGCACCATCGGCGTCAGCGTCCTCGGCGCGATCCTCGCCAACCGGGTCACCAGTGAGATGACCAAGGGACTCAGCAACGCGGGCGCCACCGTGCCCGGCGGTGAGAGCTCGGGCGGGCACAGCGTCCCGGACATGTCCACGCTGCCCGCACCGATGCGGACCATCGTCGAGCATGCCTACGGTGTCGCCACGGCCGACCTTTTCCTCGTCGCCACGCCGTTCGCGCTGCTGGCAGTGGTGGCCGTCGTGTTCATCAAGGAGAAGCCGCTGAAGACCACCAGCGGCATGGAGCGCCTCGCCGAGGAGTCCGGCGAAGCCGCCGCCGCACCGGCCGACAAGGGCCCGGCCGCGCCGGTCGGCTGAGTCACCGGCAATCACCACGCGCACACCCCGACGGGGCTGTCCACCATCCCGGTGGGCAGCCCCGTCGGGGTTCGCGCACCGCCCCGGCCGCGGACGGCCGCGATCGAATCGGCCAGACGTTCGGAGGGCAGACCTTCGGCGGAGGGAGAAGGCGTCCCGCGGCGGGAGGGAGTCCCGCCGCGGCGCGGCACGGTGGGCCGTCCGCCGCCCGGAGACGGTGGGCCGGCGGGGTCACTCGTTGGGGGAAGGGCTGGAGTCGTACACGGGAACCTGCGACTGGATGTTGAACGTGACGGAACCGGCCCTCTCGAAGCTCAGCGTGATCTTCATGAAGTCACCGCCGCGGACGACCTCGCGCACGTCCCGCAGCAGCAGGTGGTCGTTGGTCGGCTCCAGTTGCCGGAGCTTGTTCGGCGGCAGTTCCACCCCGTCCGGCAGGGTCTTGCCGTCCGCGTTCACGATGCTCACCGACTCCGCGTTCGGACTGCTCGCGCCCACCAGCCGGTCGCTCTTGTCGCCTTCGTTCATCAGCCAGACGTAGGCCGGCACGTCGTCACCGGGTTGCCACGGGTCTTCCTTGGGCTCCGCCACGTGGGCGTAGCGGATCAGGACGGGACCGACGCTCGCGTTCTGGCCGGGCGCGTGCCAGTCCTGGGGTTCGAAACTGTCGTCCCCGCCGCATCCGCTCAGCGCCAGGGCCACCGCGGCCAGCACAGCGGCGGCGGAACGGGCGGTTCTCCCACGGGTGAGCACCACGGCGCCTCCACTGCAGGGTCCGGTATCCGCACCCGGGTTGCCCCGGCGCCGGAGCGCAAACAGGCGGCATGGGAGGGTGAGTCCCCGGCGCGTCGTGCGGGAGATCCACCCGACCTCACGGGCGAGGCCGTCCGCGCCTTCGGGCGGCGTCCCGACCAATCCGCGGGCCGCTCGGTCTCGGATTACGCGGGGACATCCCGGCTCGTCGCATTCTTTTGGAGACACCGTCGTGAAGGAAGCCGTACACATCGGCAGAAATCCATCGGCCCAGCCAGACCTGCAAAAGCTCATCCATGAGGTGGCCCTGGGCGATCAGGACTCCTTCGCCGCGGTCTACGACGCGGTGGCGGGGTCCGTGCTCGGGGTCGCCCGGGCGGTGCTGCGCGACCAGGCGCAGTCGGAGGAGGTCGCGCAGGAGGTGCTGGTGGAGGTGTGGCGCACGGCGCCGCGCTACCGGCCCGAACGCGGCACGGTGGTCAACTGGATCCTCACCCTGGCCCACCGGCGGGCCGTGGACCGGGTGCGGTCGGTGGAGGCCGCCGCGGCCCGCGACCACCGGGCCGCCCTGCTCGACCGTACGCCCGAGTACGACGAGGTGACCGAACAGGTGGAGACACGACTGGAACGGGAGCAGGTGCGGCGCTGTCTGCGGACCCTGACCGAGATCCAGCGCCAGTCCGTCACCCTGGCCTACTACCGCGGCCTGACCTACCGGCAGGTCGCCGAGGCGCTCGCGCTACCGCTCGGCACGGTCAAGACGCGGCTGCGCGACGGTCTCATCCGGCTCCGCGACTGCCTGGGGGTGAGCGCGTGATGCGCACGGAGGACCTGCACAGCCTGACGGGCGCCTACGCACTGCACGCACTGGCCGACGACGAGCGGGCGGCCTTCGAACACCATCTGGCGGACTGCGGCTCGTGCGAGCGGGAGAGCCTGGAGTTCGCCGCCGCGACGGCCCGGCTGGGGCTGGCCGCCACGGAATCGCCCGGTCCCGTGCTCAAGGACCGGGTGCTGCACCGCATCACCACGGTGCGGCAGGTGCCGCCGGGCGGCGGCACAGTGGAGCGGGCACGTCGCGTCGTGCCCCGGGGCCGGGGCCTGGCCCGGTGGGCGCTGGCCGCCTGTGTGGCCGCTGCCGTGGGCCTCGGCGGCACGGCGGTGTGGCAGTACGAACGGGCACAGGACGCCGGGGACCGAGCGGCCCGGGCGCAGCAGCGGGCCGAGGAACTGGCCGGGGTGCTGGCCGCTCCCGACGCCGCCTCGCGCACGGTACGGCTGACCGGCGGGGCGAGCGGGACCCTGGTCGTCTCCGAGCGCCGGGACCGGGCGGTGTTCCTGGCCTCCGGCATGGCCGAGCCGGCGCAGGGCAGGGTGTACCAGCTCTGGTTCGACGACCACGGCACGATGCGGCCGGCGGGCCTGATGGACCCCGGCCGCGGCAGCCAGGCGGTACTGATGGAGGGCGATGTGGACGAAGCGGTGGGCGTCGGCATCACCGTGGAGCCGGCGGGTGGTTCGAAGCAGCCGACCACCACGCCGATCGCTCTGATGAACATGCCGGTCTGAACGGGCGGGGGCCGGGGGGCCGCTCCCCTCCCCCGGCCCCCGCCCGTGCGGGCCGGCCCGGCCGTCGGGTGTCCGGGGCCGCCGGGTGGTCCGGACCGGGCGGTGGGCGGGGCGGACGACGGGGTGGCGTTCCTTGCGGTCGGCGGGTGGCGGGCGGCAGGCTTGAGGGTGTGGCCACTTTGCTGATCGTGCATCACACGCCGTCGCCGAACTGTCAGGCGATGCTGGAAGCCGTCGTGTCCGGGGCGACCGCGCCCGAGATCGAAGGGGTACGGGTGGTCAGGCGGGCGGCGCTGGCGGCGACGCCGGTCGACGTGCTGGAGGCCGACGGATACCTGCTCGGCACTCCCGCCAATCTGGGCTACATGTCCGGCGCCCTGAAGCACTTCTTCGACCAGATCTACTATCCGTGCCTGGACGAGACCCGGGGCCGCCCCTTCGGCTACTACGTGCACGGTGGCAGCGACACCACCGGTGCGGTACGCGGCATCGAGGCGGTCACGACCGGCCTCGGCTGGCGGCGCGCGGCATCGGCGGTGAGTGTGGCCGGCGAGCCCGGCAAGGCCGATCTCGAGACCTGCTGGGAACTGGGGGCCACGCTCGCCGCCGGGCTGACGGACTGACCGGACTGACCGCGGTCACCCGCTCGGGGAACGTCCCGTCAGCGTGCCGAGGAACCGGACGTGCGGGTGACCGCCCGGACCGGTGCGGGTGACCTCGGCGCTTACCCGGTACACCTCGGCGACCAGGGCCGCGGTCAGGACCTCCGCGGGCTCGCCACAGGCCACGACTCTCCCCTCGGACAGCACCACGAGGTGGTCGCAGTACATCGCCGCGAGGTTGAGGTCGTGCAGGGCGACGACGCTGGTGACGGGCAGGGCGGCGACCAGGGACAGCACGTCGAGCTGGTGCTGGACGTCGAGGTGGTTGGTCGGTTCGTCCAGCAGGAGTTCGCGCGGCTGCTGGGCGAGGGCGCGGGCGATCTGGACGCGCTGGCGTTCGCCGCCGGAGAGGGTGTGCCAGAGCCGCTCCGCCTGCCCGGTCAGGCCGGTACGGTCCAGGGCGTCCGTGACCGCCTCCTCGTCGGCCGCCGACGCCGGGACCCAGGCGCGGCGGTGCGGGATCCGGCCGAGCCGGACGACGTCCCGGACGCTCAGCTCGACCTGCGTGTCCGCCTGCTGCTCGACCACGGCCACACGCCGGGCGACCTCCCGGCGGCCCACCCGGTCCATGGGGCGGCCGTCGAGGGTGACGACGCCGGAGGACGGGGCGAGCACGCCGGCGAGGAGCCGCAGCAGGGTGGACTTGCCCGAGCCGTTGGGGCCGAGCAGGCCGGTCATGGCACCGGGCCGGGGGCTCAGGCCAACGCCGTCCAGGATGAGCCGCCCGCCGGCGGCGCGGGAGACCCGCTCGGCGCTCAGCGTCATCGTGCCCTCCGGGTGCGGTACAGCACGAGAACGAAGGCGGGCACGCCGATCAACGAGGTCACCACGCCCACCGGGACCTCCTGAGGTGCGAGGACGGTACGGGCCAGGGTGTCGACCCACACCAGGAACACCGCCCCGGCGAGCGCGCAGACCGGCAGCAGCCGGACGTGCCCGGGGCCGGTCAGCGCCCGTACGGCGTGCGGCAGCACCAGACCGACGAAGCCGATGGCACCGGCCGAGGCGACCAGGGCAGCGGTGAGCAGGGCGGTGGCGCACAGCAGCACCAGCCGGGTGCGGGCCACGTGGACGCCGAGCGAGGCCGCCGCGTCCTGACCGAACGCGAAGGCGTCCAGCGTCCCGGCGTAACCGAGGCAGACCGCCAGTACGACGACCAGGACCGCCGTGGCGGTCCACACGTCCGTCCAGTCCGCCCCGCCGAGGGAGCCGAGCAGCCAGAACAGGACGCCGCGAGTGGTCTCGGCGTCGGCCGCTGTCATCACGACGAACGAGGTGAGCGCGGAGAACAGCTGCATCGCCGCCACCCCCGCGAGTACCACCCGGTCCGGGGTGCCGCCGAGGCTGTGGCTGAGCAGCATCACCAGCGCGAAGGAGCAGACCGCCCCGACGAACGCCCCGCCGGACAGGGACAGCGCTCCGCCGCCCACCCCGAGGACGACGACCAGGACGGCACCGGTCGAGGCACCGGAGGAGACGCCCAGCACGAAGGGGTCGGCGAGCGGGTTGCGCAGCAGGGACTGGAGTACGGCACCGCAGACGGCGAGTCCGGCGCCGCACACCGCGGCGAGGAGGGCCCGGGGCAGCCGCAGGTCCCAGACGATGCCGTCGCGGATCGGGGTGACGTCCACGGCCGGGGCGCCTCCGAGGTGGGCGACGACCACGGACCAGACCTCTCCGACGCCGACGTCCGCGGGGCCGATGGTGACGGCGACGGCCACGGAGACGCACAGGGCGACGAACCCGGCCACCGCCCACACCGGGTAACGGCGGCCGGCCGCCGTCACTCGGCTCTCGGCCGTCACTTGGTGAGGCCGTACGCGCGCAGCGCCGCCGCCACCTTCTCCACGCCCTCGACGGTGCGGATGGTGGGGTTCATGGCCTGTCCGCTCAGTACCACGTACCGCTTGTTCCTGACCGCGGTCATGTTCTTGGTGACGGGGTCGGACTCCAGGAACTCGATCTTCTTCGTGGCGGTCTCGGCCGTCTGGGACTTACGGGTGAGGTCTCCCACGACGAGGACGTCGGGGTCGCGGTCGGCAACGGTCTCCCAGCCGACCTGCGGCCATTCCTCCCGGGTGTCGTCCATGGCGTTCCTCGCGCCGAGTTCGCGGGTCATGACGCCGGGGGCGCCGCAACAGCCCGCCATGTAGGGCGAAGTCGAGTTGGCGAACCAGTACATGAGGGTGACAGCGGAGGCATCGACGCCCGACGTGGCCTTCTCGACCCGCGCCTTCAGGTCGGCGACCAGTTCCTCACCGCGCTGTTCGACGTCGAACAGCCGCGCAAGGTCGCGGACTTCGCCGTAGACGGTGTCCATGGTCAGTGGTTCACTGCGGACGCCGTCGCCGTCGCCGCTGTTGTCCTTGCCCGCGCAGTCGGAGGGTGACAGGTAGGCGGGCACGCCGAGTTCGGTGAACTGCTCCCGCGTGGCCACTCCACCGAGGCCGAGCGTGGAGGCGAAGGAAGCGGCGACGAAGTCGGGTTCGGCGTCCAGGACCGTCTCGAAGGAGGGCATGTCGTCGGCGAGCCGGGGCACGCCGGCGTTCGCCTTCTCCCAGCCCTTCATGACCGGGTCGGTCCAGGTGGCGGTGCCTGCCATACGGTCGGCGAGACCCAGCGAGAGCAGGATCTCCGTGGTGCCCTGGTTGAGGGAGACCGCGCGCCGGGGCGGCGCGGTGACCTCCACCTTCTGCCCGCAGTCATTGACGGTGCGTGGATAGCCGGCGGCCTCTGCCGGAGCGGCGGAGTCGGTGGCGGTCGTTCCGGAGCCGCAGCCGGACGCCAGCAGGGCACCGGACAGCAGCAACGAGAAACGGGAGCGGAACGAACGGAAGGAGCG
>NZ_BAABCQ010000216.1:0-11507 GCF_039539045.1 Streptomyces marokkonensis | reverse complement strand
CGGCCGGGCCGCGCGAGGAGTTCTCGCACGGTCCGACGAACCATCAAAAGACCCTGCTCAGTACGGTGTTGGACCGTGCTTCCGGCAACCCACTGGTGCCACGCCATGTTGCAGCCGTTGAGTCGAGGCAGTGTGTCCGGGACGGCCGTGTCCGGGACGGCCGTGTTCGGGACGGCCGTGTTCGGGACAGTCACGTTGTCGTCCTGCCGGCCTCGGTGCCGGCCGGTGATGTCGCTCGGGTCCGGTCAGCCGGCCCTGGGCGGCCTTCCGTAGAGCTCCTCGTACGACGGCCATGCCCCGCCCGGTCCGTCCACCGGCCCGGCGGCCCGGACGGCCCGCACGATCGCGCGCGTCACCATGTCCGCGCCTGCCGCCAGCACCTCGTTCAGCGCGAGCGGCTGCTCGGCGTCGAGCGGACGCTCTCCGGTCGCCAGGGTGAACACCGCGTCCCCGTCGCTGAGCAGGTGCACCGGCCGTACGGCACGCGCGATGCCGTCGTGTGCCGTGCCGGCCAGCTTCTGCGCCTGGGCCTTGGAGAGGTCCGCGTCGGTGGCGACCACGGCGAGCGTGGTGTTCAGCGGGGGCGGGGTGTTCCGTGCCGCGACCTCGGCGAGTCGCCGCCCCGCCGCCTCGTGGACGCCCGGCGCCGGGTACTCCACACGTCCGCCCCGGAACAACTCCCCGTACAGCACCCCCGTTTCCGGATCCGTCACCGATCCCGCCGCGTTCGCCACCACGAGCGCCGCCACCGTGATTCCGGAGTCCAGCACGGTGCTCGCGGTGCCCATCCCGCCCTTCAGCGTGCCGACCACGGCTCCCGTGCCCGCCCCGACACATCCCTCGGCCACTCTTGAGCCCGGCGTACTGGCGTGGGCCGCCTCGGCCGCCGCCCGCCCGGCGGCCGCGTCCGGCCTGGCCCGGAAGTCGCCCCCGCGCCCCAGGTCGAAGACACAGGCCGCGGGTACCACCGGCACCACGTGCGCGGGATCCGGGCCGACGCGCACCCCGCGCCCCCGTTCTTCCAGCCAGGCCATCACTCCGGACGCCGCGTCGAGCCCGTACGCGCTGCCGCCGGTCAGCACCACCGCCTGGACCTTCTGCACCAGGTTGCGCGGATCGAGCGCGTCCGTCTCCTTGGTGCCGGGGCCGCCGCCGCGCACGTCCACGGCGGCGACCGCCCCCTCCTCCGGCGCCAGTACCACCGTCGTACCCGTCAGCCACCCGTCGCCGGTGCGCGTCGCATGCCCCACCAGCACACCGGCGACGTCCGTCAATGCGTCAACTGTCATAGCCCCAGTCTCGTCCAGACGACGCCGGCGCCTACGGAGCCGTGCGGCGGCATCGGCCGACGGGAGCCGCAGGGCCCCGCTGCCGCACGTAAGGGCACCTCCCGGCGGGACGGGCCGTACCCTGGAGCCATGAGCACCGCCCCCGACCCCGAGCCCCGCGCACCCCGGCCGGCGCTGGTCTTCGACGACCCGCTGGATCAGCAGACCTCGGACGACACCGACCGCGGATGGGGCGACCGGCCCGCGGGCGACAGCGCCGCCGACCTGAAGCGCTTCCTCGACGAAAAGCCGCCCCACCACCTGTGAGCCGCGCGGGCATCCGCCGCCCAGCCGTCGCGGTTGCTGCTGCCTACGGGCGGTCGTGGCCCGAGCCGCGCTGCGCCACCAGCGCGTCGCGGATCTCCTTGAGCACCTCCAGCTCGGAGACCTCGACGATCTCCTGCGTGCTCTCCTTCGCCTTGCGACGGGCCTCCTGCCGGGCCAGGTACTTCGCCATGGGCAGGACCATGAGGAAGTAGACGACGGCCGCGGTGATCAGGAACGTGAGGGTGGCACCCAGCACCGAGCCCCAGAGGATCCGCACGCCCGTCGCGCTGTCGCCGGTCCCGGTGCACGGGCCTTTGAGGCAGGAGCTGTAGCTGTCCAGGCTCTGGGTGCCGAACGCTCCGATCAGGGGGTTGATGACCCCCTTCACCACCGAGTTGACGATGTTGGTGAAAGCGGCGCCGATGACCACCGCCACCGCCAGGTCGATGACGTTCCCACGCATCAGGAAGGCCTTGAAACCCTGCCAGACGCTCGGCTCGTTCTTCTCGCTCACCTCGGGGGCTCTCCTCATGTGCGCAGGTCGCGGGAGACGAGGTCTCGCACGGACCGGGTGTGGAACAAAACGCTCCGCAACCTACGTCAGCGCTGGGCCGTCCTGTCCAATCAGGTCCCTCCGACGAATGACTTGACGGGCTCAGCACAGCGTCACCGCCAGCCGGGACGCGGCTCCCGCGCCGATCAGCCGGTGTGCGGTGGCACGCGGCACCGAGACCACCACCAGCGCCCCGTCCGCCGTCGTCCCGTCCACGGGCTCCGGCAGCTCCGTCACCCGCACCCCGCGCGCGATCACGGAGGTGTCACCCGCGCCGCCGTCCCCGGCGGCCACGACGTCGACCCGGTCGCCCGGCCCGAGCAGCCGCACCGTGCCCGCGTCGGCGATCCGTACCGGCGCCGACACGAGTTGCTGCCCGCCGTGCCGCTTGCGTACCGGCTCGGTCAGCGGATGCCCGCGGGCCCGCTGGGCGTCCTGTCCGCCGGTCCCCGGGTGCGGGCCCGCCGCCACCAGCGCCGCGGCGGTGACGGCGAGCCCGACGGCCACGGCACGCCGCCGGTGGCTTACGAGCCGGTGCAGCCGGTGACGCCCGCCGCGCACCCGGACCGGG
The DNA here is from genome assembly GCF_039539045.1 of Streptomyces marokkonensis. Lineage (NCBI taxonomy): Bacteria > Bacillati > Actinomycetota > Actinomycetes > Kitasatosporales > Streptomycetaceae > Streptomyces > Streptomyces marokkonensis. The sequence goes on along the minus strand of NZ_BAABCQ010000216.1, from coordinate 8,788 downwards.
TCGAAGTGCGGCACCTCGCAGGTGGGTGGCGCGTCGGTGCCGGGCGGCAGCGGAGAGGCAACGGCGGAACGGGACACGGTGACCACCACCTGTGACGAGGAGACGAGGGATCGGCTTGCGCTCTCACGATGAGGCCTCTCGCCGCAGCCCGCCGGAGCCCGTGCGTCACCGACCGGTTGTGGAGAACCCCGCCACCCGAAGGTGTCGCTCCGGCCCGCTTCCCGCTCCTACGGCAATGCGATCCCCGGATCCATCCCGCCCAGCGCCGCCCCGCACGGGCAGTCGCGCCCCCCGTCCGCCGGCAGGGCGGCCACCGCGTCGAACAGGACGCCCCGCAGTCGGTCCACGTTCGCCGCGAACACCCGCAGGACCTCCTCGTGCGAGACTCCCTCGCCGCTCTCCGCACCGGCATCGAGATCGGTGACGAGGGTCAGCGACGTGTAGCAGAGCTCCAGTTCCCGCGCGAGCGCCGCCTCGGGGTGGCCGGTCATGCCCACCACCGACCAGCCCTGCGCCCGGTGCCACAAGGACTCCGCGCGGGTTCCGAAGCGGGGTCCCTCGACCACGACCAGGGCGCCGCCGTCCACCGGCTCCCAGTCCCGGTCACGCGCGGCCTTCAGCGCGGCGGCCCGCCCGGTGGGGCAGTACGGGTCGGCCAGCGACACGTGCACCACGTTGGGCACCGTGCCGTCGGGCATGGGCAACCCGTCGAAGTACGTCGACGGCCGGGACCTCGTACGGTCGACGAACTGGTCCGGCACCAGCAGCGTGCCCGGCCCGTACTCGGGGCGCAGACCGCCGACCGCGCACGGGCCGAGGACCTGGCGCACGCCGACCGAGCGCAGCGCCCACAGGTTGGCCCGGTAGTTGATCCGGTGCGGCGGCAGATGGTGGCCACGTCCGTGCCGGGGGAGGAAGGCCACTCGTCGGCCGGCGACCTCACCGAGGAAGAGGGAGTCGCTGGGCGGCCCGTACGGGGTGTCCACCTCGACCTCGGTCACGTCGTCGAGGAACGAGTAGAAGCCGGAGCCGCCGATCACGCCGATCCCGGCAGTCACCTTGTTCGCCATGTTCGCCATGCCCGCACCCTAGCCAGCCGGCCGGCCGCCCCGGAAACGCCGAGGACCCCGTCGTCGGGCGACGACGGGGTCTCGTAAAAAGCCTTACGCGGCAGTGGTGCTTGAGGAGGAGCTGCCGGAGCTCGACGACGAGGACGACGAACCCGAGGACGACGAACCCGAGGACGACGAACCCGAGGACGACGAACCCGAGGACGACGAACCCGAGTCCGAGGACGACGACGAAGAGGACGACGACTTCGCGGGCGTGCTGCTCGACGAGCTGCCGCGGCTGTCGTTGCGGTAGAAGCCGGAGCCCTTGAAGACGATGCCGACCGCCGAGAACACCTTCTTCAGGCGGCCCTGGCAGTTCGGGCACTCGGTCAGGGCGTCGTCGGTGAACTTCTGCACCGCCTCGAGGCCCTCGCCGCACTCGGTGCACTGGTACTGGTACGTCGGCACTTGTCTTCCTCCTGGCACTCTCACTCGATGAGTGCTAACGACGGTCCATAGTGACTTATTCCGCGGGATCAGTCCACTGCGGCGTGCTCCCGGTGACCGACGCCACGTGCCACCGTACGTCCCTGGGGGTGGGTCGCCAGCCGCGAACGCAGTGTCACCAGGACCGCCAGCGCGAGCACCGTGCCGCCCATCGGCACCAGGAACCCGGCGCCGTCCCAGAGCCGGTCCTCCAGCTGTCCGGAGACGGTCACGGCCGCCGCCTGGCCGAGCGCCACGGCGCCGGTCAGCCAGGTGAAGGCCTCGGTGCGGGCGCCGGCCGGGACCAGGCTCTCGACCAGCGTGTAGCCGGTGACGAGGGCGGGCGCGATGCACATGCCGACGAGCAGGCCGAGACCGGCCAGTACCACTACCGAGTGCGCGGCCCACAGGCCGGACGCGGTCAGCGCGAGGGCGGCGTACCCGACCAGGAGGCGCCGCTGCGGGGCGACCTTCCAGGCGATGGCGCCGCAGGCCAGGCCGGAGAGCATGTTGCCCGCGGCGAAGACGCCGTACAGGACGCCGTTCAGCCCGGGCTCGCCGATCGACTCGGTGAACGCGGCCAGCGAGACCTGCATGCCGCCGAAGACGGAACCGATGCCCAGGAAGACCACGACCAGGACGCGCACCCCGGGGATGCGCAATGCCGAAACGCGCTCCGCGCGCGCGTGGTCGCCGTCGGCACGGCCGACCACCGGCTGGGTGCTCTTCTGCGCGGCGAACAGCAGACCGCCCACCAGAGTGAGCGCCGCCTCCGTGACCAGGCCCGCGGCCGGGTCCACGGCCGTGCACAGGGCGGTCGCCACCAGCGGGCCGAGGACGAAGGTCAGCTCGTCCGTGACGGACTCGAAGGCGGCCGCCGTGCTCTGCAGCGGGGAGTTCTTGAGCTTCACGCCCCATCGGGCCCGCACCATGGGCCCGACCTGGGGCACCGAGGCGCCGGTGGGCACGGCCGCCACGAACAGCACCCACAGGGGTGCGTCCGCGAGCGCGAGGGCGGTCAGGGTCAGACCGGACGCCGCGTGGACGAGTACGCCGGGAAGCAGGACGGCGCGCTGCCCGTAGCGGTCGGCGAGCCGGCCGCTGTAGGGGGCGAACACGGCCATGGCGACGCCGGTGACGGCCGCGACGGCGCCGGCGACGCCGTAGGAGCCGGAGGTGTGCTGTACGAGCAGCACGATGGACAGCGTCAACATGGCGAACGGCTGGCGTGCCGCGAAGCCGGGGAGCAGGAACGTCCAGGCGCCGCGGGTGCGCAGCAGCTGCCCGTATCCCGGGCGGGCGGAGCCGGGCGCGGTGTGCCGCTCCCTCTCCGGCGACTTCTTCGACGGGGTGACCGTGGATGCCACGGCCCGTGCCTTTCTGCCGCCTGGTAGCGCGGTCCGCCTCGCGGTTGTCACCGTGCGGGAGCGCCGAGAGCTGTCCTCTTGCGCGGACTGCGGTAGATGCCGGAGTCGGTGCCGAAGAGGGCGTTCCGGCCGCCATACGGTCGCGCCAGCTCTGCGTCAGGCAGAGTTGGTTCGATCAGGTGCCACATTCATCGTACAGGGATCAAGAGGGCTGCAACCCTGTGAAAGCGAGCACGCCTGCCGTACGCGGGCGAGCGCTGCTCTCACGCAGAGCGAGCATCCCTCCTCTGTTCACCTACGTACGGTGTCCGTTCGCGCCCTCGGTGCCCAGCCAGCCGGCCAGTTTGCCGCCGTGGCCGACCGCGCGCAGCCGCGCCTCGGCGGCGTCCCGGACGGGGTCCGTGGCGACCACGAGGAGTTCGTCCCCGCGTCGCAGCCCCGTCGTCGGCAGCGGTACGAACGACGTCTCGTCGCGGACGATCAGCGTGACGGCGGCCCCGGTCGGCAGCCGCAGCTCGCTGACCTCGACGCCGTGCATCTTCGAGCCCTCGGGGATCGTCACGGACAACAGGTGTCCGCGCAGCCGCTCCAGGGGCGCCGACTCGATGCCGAGGTCGGCGGCCTCGTCCCCCTTGCCCAGGCGCAGCTTGCGGGCCAGCCACGGCAGCGTCGGCCCCTGGATCAGGGTGTAGACGACGACCAGGACGAAGACGATGTTGAAGATCCGGCGGCTGCCCGTGACGCCCTCCACCATGGGGATCGTCGCCAGGATGATGGGCACCGCGCCGCGCAGTCCGGCCCAGGACATCAGGGCCTGCTCCTGCCACGGCACCCGGAAGGGCACCAGGCACAGCACGACGCTCAGCGGGCGCGCCACCATGGTGAGCACCAGACCGATGACCAGGGCGGGCAGGATGTCGTCGCCCAGTTCGTGCGGGGTGACCAGCAGGCCGAGCAGCACGAACATGCCGATCTGGGCGAGCCAGCCGAGCCCGTCGGCGAACCCGCGGGTGGCGGGCCAGTGCGGCAGCCGGGCGTTGCCCATGACCATCGCCGCGAGGTAGACGGCGAGGAAGCCGCTGCCGTGGGCCATGGCTCCGGCCGCGTAGGCCGCGACGGCGATCGACATGACGGCGATGGGGTAGAGGCCGGAGGCGGGCAGCGCCACGTGCCTCAGTCCCAGCGACCCCAGCCAGCCGACCGCGAGTCCGATGGCCGCGCCGATGGCCAGCTCCAGGGCGATCTCGCCCAGCAGCACGTACCAGTGCTCGATCGGTCCGGCCGTGGAGAAGGCGACCACGAGGATGACCACCGGGGCGTCGTTGAAGCCCGACTCGGCCTCGAGGATGCCCGTTATGCGTGAGGGCAGCGGGATCCTGCGCAGGACCGAGAAGACGGCCGCCGCGTCCGTGGAGGACACCACCGCGCCGACGATCAGCGCCTGCCGCCACTCCAGTCCGGTCAGGTAGTGCGCGCCCGCCGCGGTCACGCCGACGCTCACCGCGACTCCGGCCAGGGCCAGTGCGGAGGCGGCCGGCAGGGCCGGTTTCGCCTCCTTCCACTTCGTGCCGAGACCGCCTTCGGCCAGGATCACGACCAGGGCCGCGTAGCCGATGACCTGGACCAGTTCGGCGTTGTCGAACTGGATGTCGCCGATGCCGTCCTGGCCCATGGCGACGCCGATGGCCAGGTAGACGAGCAGACTGGGGAGTCCGCTGCGCGAGGAGATCCGGACCGCCGCCACGGCGATGAGCAGGACGAGCGAGCAGACGAGCAGGAGCTGGTTGAGGTGGTGGACAGTCAGCGGCCGTTTCCCTTCCCTGGAGCACAGCACGGATCCCGGCACGGACTCCGGCATGGATCCTGGCACGGAACACGGCACGGAACTCGGCACGGGCCGCGTCGCGGACGAACGCGCCCGCACGGTACGCGCCGGCGCGCTCCGCGTACTCCCATGGCACACGAGACCGCAGTGCTCTGCGGACAACTACTTCGTTACCTTACCTAACTCTTGACGCTTTCTTGACGCGCACCTTGGCATGATCGAACGCCTGTGCCTGCCCGTACCCGACTCCGCGTCAAGGGGGAGTGGGCCCTGCGCCTACAGTTGCTCCAGCGTTCAGTACAAAGCACAGCCCGCCCCTGCCGCTCGTGTTAGGACAGCAAGGACAGCGATGCCCCCCACCAACACCGCCTCTACGGGTCAGCAGCCCGGCAAGTCCGGCAGGAAGAAGGGGCGCAAACTGCGCCTTCTCGTCCTCGTGCTGGTCCTGGCCATCATCGGCGGCCTCGCCTACGGGGCGTACTGGTCCATCAGCACCGTCCGCGCGTCCTTTCCGCAGACAAAGGGATCGATCACGCTGGACGGCCTGTCGGGGCCGGTCGACGTCAAACGCGACGGTTACGGCATCCCGCAGATCTACGCCTCCACCGACGAGGACCTGTTCATGGCGCAGGGCTATGTCCAGGCGCAGGACCGGTTCTACGAGATGGACGTACGCCGTCACATGACCTCCGGCCGTCTGTCGGAGATGTTCGGCAAGGGCCAGGTCGAGAACGACGAGTTCCTGCGCACCATGGGCTGGCACCGGGTGGCGAAGAAGGAGTACGACGAGAAGCTGTCGGACTCCACGAAGAAGTACCTCCAGGCCTATGCCAAGGGAGTCAACGCCTACCTGAAGGGCAAGGACGGCAAGGACATCTCCTTGGAGTACGCCGCCCTCGGGTTCACCAACGACTACGAGCCCCAGGAGTGGACCCCGGTCGACTCGGTCGCGTGGCTGAAGGCGATGGCCTGGGACCTGCGCGGCAACATGCAGGACGAGATCGACCGCGCCCTGATGACCAGCCGCCTCGGCCCCAAGCAGATCGCCGACCTGTACCCGGCGTATCCGTACGGCCGGAACAAGGCGATCGTCCAGGAGGGCCAGTACGACGAGCTCACCGAAACGTTCGACGGCGGCGGCACGTCCGGCGGCGACGAGGACTCCTCGTCCGGATCCGGCACGGGTACGGGGACCGGCACGGGCACGGGCACAGGCACGGGCACAGGCACGGGCACGGGCACGGGCACGGGCACGGGCACTGGTACGGGCAACGCTCTGCAGGGTCAACTGGGGACCCTCCAGGAGGTCCTGGACGACCTGCCCACCGCCGTCGGCGTGAACGGCAACGGCATCGGCTCCAACTCCTGGGTCGTCTCCGGCGAGCACACCATCACCGGCAAGCCGCTGCTGGCCAACGACCCGCACCTGTCGCCGTCGCTGCCGTCCGTCTGGTACCAGATGGGCCTGCACTGCCGCACCGTCTCCGAGAAGTGCCAGTACGACGTCGCCGGTTACACCTTCGCCGGCATGCCCGGCGTGATAATCGGCCACAACCAGGAGATCGCCTGGGGCCTGACCAACTCCGGCGTCGACGTCACCGACCTCTACCTGGAGAAGATCACCGGGGCGGGTTACCAGTACGACGGCAAGGTGGTCCCCTTCAAGACGCGCGAGGAGACCATCAAGGTCGCCGGCGGCGACTCCAAGAAGATCGTCGTCCGGGAGACCAACAACGGCCCCCTCCTGTCCGACCGCGACGACGAGCTGGTGAAGACCGGCAAGAAGGCCACCGTCGACACCGCCGCCCCCGACCGCGGCGACGGCTACGGCGTCGCGCTGCGCTGGACCGCGCTGGAGGCGGGCTCCACCATGGACGCCGTCTTCGCGATCGACCGGGCGAAGAACTGGGACGAGTTCCGCGAGGCCGCCGCGCTCTTCGAGGTACCCTCGCAGAACCTGGTCTACGCCGACAGCGAGCACATCGGCTACACGCTGCCCGGCAGGATCCCGGTGCGCGCCGAGGGCCACGACGGCTCCCTCCCGGCTCCGGGCTGGAGCTCCGAGTACCGCTGGAGCGGCGAGTACATCGACCCGGACGAGCTGCCGTACGAGTACGACCCGGAGCGCGGGTACATCGTGACCGCCAACCAGGCCGTCATCGACGAGGACGACTACCCGTACACGCTGACCACGGACTGGGGCTACGGCGCCCGCAGCCAACGGATCACCTCCCTGATCGAGCAGAAGATCAAGGACGGCGGGAAGATCTCCACCGACGACATGCGCCAGATGCAGCTGGACAACAGCAGCGAGATGGCCAAGCTGCTCGTGCCCCAGCTGCTGAAGATCGACATCGCGGACAAGGACGTCCGCGAGGCGCAGAAGCTGCTGGAGGGATGGGACTACACCCAGGACGCCGACTCGGCGGCCGCCGCGTACTTCAACGCGGTCTGGCGCAACATCCTCAAGCTCGCCTTCGGCAACAAGCTGCCCAAGGAACTGCGGGTCGAGGGCCAGTGCCTGTGGGTAGACCCGGTCAACACCACCGGCCCCGCGGACGAGACGAACAAGGTCCGCGAGTGCGGTCAGCGGGACGCCGCCCAGGCGCAGCCCGACGGCGGCGACCGCTGGTTCGAGGTGGTCCGCACCCTGCTGGACGACCCCAAGAGCGAATGGTGGAAGACCCCCGCTTCCGGCACCCGCAAGGGCGCCGACAACCGCGACGACCTGTTCAAGCGGGCCATGACCGACGCCCGCTGGGAGCTGACCGCCAAGCTCGGTAAGGACATCGACACTTGGAACTGGGGCCGGCTGCACCGCCTGTTCCTGAAGAACCAGACCCTGGGCACCGAGGGCCCCGGCTTCCTGAAGTACGCCCTCAACCGAGGCCCGTGGAAGCTCAGCGGCGGCGAGGCGGCGGTCAACGCCGCCGGCTGGAACGCGGCCGGCGGCTACGGGGTGATCTGGGTGCCGTCCATGCGGATGGTGGTCAACCTCGGCGACCTCGACAAGTCGCGGTGGATCAACCTCACCGGTGCCTCCGGACACGCCTACAGCGCCCACTACACCGACCAGACGGACAAGTGGGCCGACGGAGAGCTGCTGCCCTGGGCCTTCTCGAAGAAGGCGGTCGACGAGAGCACGAGCGACACGCTGGTGCTGAAGCCGTAGCCGTAGCCGTAGCCGTAGCCGTGGCCGAGTCGACAGTTGACGGCTGACGGCCGACCGGAAGTGGCCCCCACGCGCGCGTGGGGGCCACTTCCGTCATGCGAACCTGCGCACTCCCGAAGGCGTGACCACCGCGTCCACCGGCCGGTCGTGCGGTTCCGCAGGGACGTGCGCGACGACCTCGGAGCCGTACAGCAGCACCAGCAGGGCGGGACGCGCTCCCGCCCGCTCCAGGCGCGCGAGGACCCGGTCGTACGATCCGCCGCCGCGCCCCAGTCGTATGCCGCGCCCGTCGACGGCCAGGCCCGGCAGCAGCACCACGTCGGTGTCCGTCACCGCGTCCGGCCCCAGGCGCTCACCGGTGGGCTCCGACAGGGTCATCCGCCCGCCACCGTGCCGCACGTGTGCCAGGGAGCCCTCTCCGGCGTACTCGCCCCAGTCCAGGTCGTTGTCCGGCAGCAGCGCCGGCAGCAGGACACGCACCCCCCGCGCGCGCAGCGCGTCCAGTAGCGCGAGGGTGCCGGGTTCGGCGCCCATGGAGACGTATGCCGCCACGGCGTGCGCCCGCGCGACCTCCGGCATCGCGAGCGCCCGTTCGGCCAGCGCGTCCGCGGCTTTCCGCAGGTCGTCCGCCGCCAAGCGGTTCCTCTCCGCGAGGATCTCCCGCCGCAACGTCCGCTTGTCGGGCCCGGTCGCAGGTCCGATGTGACTCAATGATCCCTCCCGTACCGCTCTAGTGCGCTCATATGAGCATCGATGATCCGGGATCACAGGTTCTCCCCATTGGTACCGGATATGGTGGCGCGCATGACTCAGTCCCACCCCAGGATCCGCAAGGCTGTCATCCCCGCGGCCGGGCTTGGTACCCGGTTCCTGCCGGCCACCAAAG
>NZ_BAABCQ010000215.1:0-11615 GCF_039539045.1 Streptomyces marokkonensis | reverse complement strand
CGGGAGTGTGCTGACCGGCCGTCAGTAATTCATCGGTGCGTCACCTGCGAAACGTGGTGTTTTCCGGACGTTGGTTGCCGTCCGCCGCGCGGGCCATTGACGCGCAAGGGGTTCGACCCTACGTTCCCGTCCGAAAAGGCGATCGATGTTCGAAACACCGAACAGGAGTGTCCGCCCATGGCCCGCAAGAGAACCGCACTTCTCGCCCTCCCCGCCGCCGCACTTCTCGCCCTCGTCCCCACCACGGCGTCGGCCTACCCCAACCCCGGCCGGGTCACCGGCTCCGTCGTCACCCACGACCCGACGATGATCCGCACCTCGTCCGGGCAGTACCAGCTCTACGCCACCGGCGGCGGCATCAGCAGCAAGACGTCCTCCGACCGCACCGCCTTCTCCGCCGGCGCGGACGCGTTCGGCTCCCGGCCCGGCTGGTGGTCGCGCTACTCCTCCGTCCCGGAGGCATGGGCGCCCGACGTCTCGTACCACGGCGGCAAGTACCTGATGTACTACTCCGTCTCGAAGTTCGGCTCCAACACCTCCGCCATCGGGCTCGCCGGCTCCAGCACGGGGCAGCCGGGCACCTGGAGCGACTACGGCATCGTCTACACGTCGGGGTCGTCCAGCGACTACAACGCCATCGACCCGAACCTCTTCGTCGACGACGACGGCAAGTGGTGGCTGTCCTTCGGCAGTTGGTGGACCGGTATCAAGATGATCCGGATCGACCCGTCCACCGGCAAGCAGCTCGCCTCCGACACCGCCCGCCGCTCCCTCGCCTCGCGCCCGACCGGTACCAAGGCCGTCGAGGCCCCGTACATCGTCAAGCGGAACGGGTACTACTACCTCTTCGCCTCGTACGACACCTGCTGCGCCGGCACCAGTTCGACGTACAAGGTCAAGGTCGGCCGGGCGACCAGCGTCACCGGTCCCTACCGCGACCGCAACGGCGTCTCGATGATGAACAACGGCGGCACGCCCGTGCTCGAATCGCACGGCAGCGTCATCGGCCCCGGCGGCCAGTCGATCATGAACGACGTCGACGGCGACCTGATCGTCTACCACTACTACGACGGCAACGACAACGGCACACCCAAACTGGGCGTCAACCTCCTGAACTGGAGCAGCGGATGGCCCGTCGCCTACTGACCCTGCTGGCCGCCCTGCTGCTCGCCCTCTCGCTCGGGCAGTCCTCCGCGAGCGCGGCCACCTTCACCAACCCGGTCAAGGCCCAGAAGGGCGCCGACCCCTGGATCACCTACCACAGCGGCAACTACTACATGGTGTCGACGAGCTGGACCGACGTCATCACCGTCCGCAGGTCGCCCACCCTGGGCGGACTCGCCACAGCGCCCAGCGTGCAGGTGTGGCAGGGCGACGCGGCGTCCCGGTGCTGCAACATCTGGGCGCCCGAGCTGCACTACCTGAACGGACGGTGGTACCTGTACTACGTCGCCGGACAGAACGTCTCCGACTACAACCCGACCCAGCGCAGCCACGTCCTGGAGAGCGCCGGCTCCGACCCCATGGGGCCGTACACCTACCGGGGCCGACTCAACCCCTCCTGGATGCTCGACCCCACGGTGGCGACGATCAACGGACAGCTGTACCTCTTCGGCAGCACGCACAACGGGACCCAGAACGTCGTCGCGGCCCGGATGTCGAACCCGTACACGGTCTCCTCCTCCTTCACCACGGTCTCCACACCGACGTACGACTGGGAACGCTCCGGCGCCCCGGTCAACGAAGGGCCGGAGATCCTCCAGCGGGGTGGCAGGACCTTCCTCGTCTACTCCGCCAGCGGCTGCTGGACCCCCGACTACAAGCTGGGGCAACTGGAACTGACCGGGTCCGACCCCGCATCCGCGTCCTCCTGGACGAAGAAGTCCACGCCCGTCTTCCAACGCAGTGACGGCAACGGCGTCTACGGGCCGGGCCACAACGGCTTCTTCACCTCACCCGACGGCTCCGAGAGCTGGATCGTCTACCACGCCAACGACGCCACCTCCGACGGTTGCGACAACGGGCGTACGGCGCGGGCGCAGAAGTTCACCTGGAACGGTGACAGCACCCCGGATCTCGGCACCCCGGTCCGGCTCGGGGCGGCCATGGCGGGTCCCTCGGGGGAGCCGGCGACGGTCTCCACGACGTACACGGTCACCAATCGCCACAGCGGCAAGTGCCTGGACGTCGCGGGGAGTTCCTCGGTCGACGGGGCCAACGTGGCGCAGTACTCCTGCAACGGTGGTGCCAACCAGCGTTGGCGCCTGGAGGACCTCGGGGACGACACCCACCGGTTGGTCAACGTGGCCACCGGGAAGGTGCTGGACACCGCCGACTGCTCGGCCGCCGACGGGGCCGATCTGCGGCAGTGGTCCTGGCTGGACAACACCTGCCAGCGTTTCCGGTTCCTCGCCACGGACGGCGGACACGTCCGGATCGTCAACCAGGCCACCGGCAAGGTCGCCGACGTAGCCGACTGCTCCACGGCCGATTCCGCCGACGTACGGCAGTGGACGTGGCTGAACAACGCGTGTCAGCAGTGGCGGCTGAACCCGGCCTGAGGCGCCGCCCGCGTCCTCACCCCGCCGCCGTGCCCGAGTTGCAGCCCCGCGGCGGGCCCGGGCACGGCGGCTCCCCTCCCGGTCCCGTGGAGCACCTGTTCCAGGCCGGACACCACACGGCGCACGTCAGCCCGGGGGACGTACCACGAGACGCGGGAAGCGACTGGACGAACCGGTCTTGGCGCCGCACTCCCGGACCAGGGCCCGGTGCTCGGTGAGTACGCGGTCGTCTGTGGGCGGCCCGCGCGGGGGAGCGCGGGCCGCCCTCGCGTACGCAGGAGGGGCCGGCGGCGTTCAGTGCGGGTGAGGAGAACGTGTCCTCACGCGTCGAACGAGTGCACCGTCGTCGTCCGGTACGTCTGTCCCGGCCGCAGCACGGTCGTGGGGAACGACGGCTGGTTCGGCGAGTCCGGGAAGTGCTGTGTCTCCAGGCACAGGGCGTCGCCCTGCCGGTAGAGGGAGCCGCCGGTGCCGGTCAGGGTGCCGTCGAGGAAGTTGCCCGAGTAGAACTGCAGGCCGGGCTGGTCGGTGGCGATGCGCAGGCTGCGGCCACTGGAGCGGTCGCGCAGGGTGGCGACGGCCTCGGGGCGGCCGGTGATGCCCTTGTCGAGGACCCAGTTGTGGTCGAAGCCCTTGGCGGTGACCAGCTGGGGGTGGGCGTCCCGGATGTCCCGGCCGATCGGCTTGGCCCGGCGGAAGTCGAAGGGCGTGCCGGACACCGGCGCCAGCTCGCCCGTCGGGATGAGACCCGCGTCGGTGGGCGTGTAGCGGGACGCGGCGATCGACAGCTCGTGGTCCTCGATCGTGCCGCTGCCCTCGCCGGCCAGGTTCCAGTAGACGTGGCTGGTGAGGTTGACGACGGTGGCCTTGTCGGTGGTGGCCTCGTAGTCGATGCGCCACTCGCCGCGCCGGGTGAGCGTGTACGTCACCTTCGCCCTGAGCGTGCCCGGGTAGCCCATCTCGCCGTCGACGCTGGTGTAGTGCAGGACCAGGCCGACGTCGGAGCCCTCGGTGAACGGCTCGACGTCCCACACCCGGTAGTCGAAGCCCAGGGCGCCGCCGTGCAGGGAGTTCTCGCCGTCGTTGACGGAGAGCTGGTACTCCTTGCCGTCCAGGCTGAAGCGGCCCTTGGCGATGCGGTTGCCGTACCGGCCGATCAGCGCGCCGAAGTGCGGGCTGCGGGCCACGTAGTCGTCGAGGTTGTCGAAGCCCAGGGAGACGTTCTCGTAGCGGCCCCGGCGGTCGGGGACCTCCAGGGACTGGACGACCCCGCCGTACGACAGCACCTTCATCCGCGTGCCGCCGTTCTCCAGCGACCAGCGGTACACCTTCGTGCCGTCGGCGAGCTTGCCGAAAAGCTCCTTCACCGGCTTCCTGCCTCCCGTGGCGTGTGCCGTGCCGCCGGCCGTCGCGGCGGCGAGGCCGGCGGCGGTGGCGGATGCGATGACCGTGCGTCTGCTCAGTTCCATCCGTGCGGCTCCTGTACTTCCGTGAGAAGAAGCGGCCCCGCCCTCAGCGGCGGGGCCCCGGTCCGTTACGAACCGACCTTGCGCTTGTTCCACACGTCGAACCCGACCGCCGCCAGCAGTACCGCGCCCTTGATGACCTGCTGCCAGTCGGTGCCGATGCCGACGAGGTTCATGCCGTTGTTCAGCACGCCCAGGACCAGACCGCCGATGATCGCGCCGAGGACCGTGCCGACGCCGCCGCTCATCGACGCGCCGCCGATGAACGAGGCCGCGATGGCCTCCAGTTCGAAGTTGAGGCCGGCCTTGGGAGAGGCCGCGTTGAAGCGGGCGGCGAAGACCAGACCCGCCAGGGCCGCGAGCATGCCCATGTTCAGGAAGACCAGGAAGGTGACCTTCTTGTCCTTCACGCCCGACAGCTTGGCCGCGGGCAGGTTGCCGCCGATGGCGTAGATGTGGCGGCCGATGATCGCGTTGCGCATCAGGTAGCCGAACCCGACGACCAGCACGCCCAGGATGAGCAGCACGACCGGGGCGCCCTTGTAGCTGGCGAGCAGCAGAGTGACGACGAGGACGGCGGAGACCAGCGCGACCAGCTTGAGCACGAACAGCTTGACCGGCGGCACCTCGAGGGCGAACTCCAGCTGCCGCTTGCGGTCGCGGACCTCCTGGAACACCACGAAGGCGATCAGGGCGAAGCCCAGCAACAGCGTGAGGTTGTGGTAGTTGGTGTTGGGGCCGACCTCGGGCAGGAAGCCGTTGGCGATCTTCTGCAGGTCCTTGGGGAACGGGCCGAGGGTCTGGCCCTTCAGGAAGATCTCCGTCAGACCGCGGAAGAGCAGCATGCCCGCCAGCGTCACGATGAACGACGGTATGCCGAGATAGGCGATGAAGAACCCTTGTACGGCTCCCGCGAGGGCGCCGATGGCCAGGCACAGGATGACCGCGACCGGCCAGGGCAGGTCGTTCCTGACCATCAGGACGGCGGCCATCGAGCCGATGAACGCGGTCAGCGAGCCGACCGAGAGGTCGATGTGACCCGCGATGATGACGAGCATCATGCCGATCGCGAGGATCAGGATGTAGCTGTTCTGCAGCACCAGGTTGGAGACGTTGCGCGGCAGCAGCAGGTCACCGTCGGACCACACCGCGAACAGCGCCACGATCAGGCCGAGGGCCATCAGCATGCCGTACTGGCGCATGTTGCGGCGCATGCCGTCGAGCATCAGCCGCAGCAGGCCGTCGCCGGCGGCCGACCCGCCTCTGCCGGGCGGCGCGGGGGCCGGGGTCTTGGCGGTCACGTCCGTGCTCATCGGGTTACCTCTTTGTCCTTCTTGTCCTTCGTCATCCGACGCATCAGCGCTTCCTGCGAGGCCTCGGCCCGCGAGAACTCACCCGTGAGCCGCCCGGCGGCCATCGTGTAGATCCGGTCGCACATGCCGAGCAGCTCCGGCAGTTCGGAGGAGATGAAGACGACCGCCTTGCCCTGGGCCGCCAGCTGGTCGATGACCGTGTAGATCTCGTACTTGGCGCCCACGTCGATGCCGCGCGTGGGCTCGTCCAGGATCAGCACCTCGGGACCCGCGAAGATCCACTTGCTGAGGACGACCTTCTGCTGGTTGCCGCCGGACAGCTTGCCCACCGGCTCGAAGACGGTCGGCGCCTTGATGTTCATGGACTTGCGGAAGTCCTCGGCGACCTGCCGCTCCCCGTGCTCGTCGACCACACCCCGTTTGGAGACCTTGCCCAGCGCGGTCAGCGAGATGTTCCGGTGGATGGTGTCGATGAGGTTGAGGCCGTAGTGCTTGCGGTCCTCGGTGACGTACGCGATGCCGTGCCCCACCGCCTCCGGGACGGTCTTGGTACGGATCTCGGTGCCGTCCCGGAGGACCGTGCCGCCCGCGTACCGGCCGTAGGTGCGGCCGAAGACACTCATCGCCAGTTCGGTGCGGCCGGCGCCCATGAGCCCGGCGATGCCGACGATCTCGCCCCGGCGCACCTTGATCGAGACGTCGTCGACGACCTTGCGCTGCTGGTCGATGGGGTGGTGCACGGTCCAGTCGCGGATCTCCAGGGCCGGGGCGGTGCCCTCCTCGGGATGGTGCGGGGTCCGCTCCGGGAAGCGGTGCTCCAGGTCGCGGCCGACCATCCCGCTGATGATCCGGTCCTCGGTCGTCTCCTTCGCCTTCACGTCGAGCGTCTCGATGGAGAGCCCGTCGCGGATGATCGTGACCGAGTCTGCGACCCGGCGGATCTCGTTCAGCTTGTGCGAGATGATGATCGAGGTCATGCCCTGTTCCTTCAGCGAGAGGATCAGGTCGAGCAGCTTGCCGCTGTCCTCGTCGTTGAGCGCCGCCGTCGGCTCGTCGAGGATGAGCAGTTTCACCTTCTTCGACAGCGCCTTGGCGATCTCCACCAGTTGCTGTTTGCCCACGCCGATGTCGGCGACCCGGGTCTCCGGGTGCTCGTCGAGACCGACCTGGCGCAGCAGTTCGGTGGCGTGCTTGAGGGTGTCGTTCCAGTTGATCAGTCCGCGCTTGGCGTGCTCGTTGCCGAGGAAGATGTTCTCCGCGATGGACAGATACGGCACCAGCGCCAGCTCCTGGTGGATGATCACGATGCCGTGCTGCTCGCTCGCCCGGATGTCCCTGAACCGGCAGGTCTCGCCCTCGAAGAGGATGTCCCCCTCGTAGCTGCCGTGCGGATGGACGCCGGAGAGCACCTTCATCAGGGTCGACTTGCCGGCGCCGTTCTCGCCGCAGATGGCGTGGACCTCGCCCTGGCGGACGGTCAGCGTGACGTCCGACAGCGCTTTGACACCGGGAAAGGTCTTGACGATCGAGCGCATTTCCAGGACGGGTCCCGCCATGGTCGTGCCTTCCAATCCTTGTGGGGGCCCGGCTACTTGAGGTCGTCGGCGGAGTAGGTGCCGCCGTCGACGAGGATCTTCTCGTAGTTGGACTTGTCGACGCTGACCGGCTGCAGCAGGTAGGCGGGGACGACCTTGGCACCGTTGTCGTACGACTTGGTGTCGTTGACCTCGGGCTTCTTGTCGTCGAGGGACGCTTCGACCATGTTCGAGGCGACCTTGGCGAGCTCGCGGAGATCCTTGAAGACGGTCTGGGTCTGCTGGCCCGCGATGATCGACTTCACCGAGGCGACCTCCGCGTCCTGGCCCGTGACGACGGGCATGGGCTTGCTGCCCGAGCCGTAGCCGTCCGACTTCAGGGCGGACAGGATGCCGATGGAGATGCCGTCGTAGGGCGAGAGCACCGCGTCGACCTGGGCGCTGCGGTAGCTGGAGGTGAGCAGGTCGTCCATGCGCTTCTGCGCGGTGCCGCCGTCCCAGCGCAGGGTGGTGACCTGGTTGAGGTCGGTCTGCTTGGACCGGACGACCAGGTCGCCCTTGTCCATGTACGGCTTCAGGACGCTCATCGCGCCCCGGAAGAAGTACCCGGTGTTGTTGTCGTCGTTGGAGCCGGCGAACAGCTCGATGTTGAAGGGGCCCTTCTTGCCGTCCTTCAGTCCGAGCTTGTCCACGATGTAGGTGCCCTGCAGCTCGCCGACCTTCTCGTTGTCGAACGAGGCGTAGTAGTCGACGTTCTCCGTGCCGAGGATCAGCCGGTCGTAGGAGATGACCGGGATGTCGGCGTCCTTGGCCTGCTGGAGCACGTTGCCCAGGGACTTGTTGTCGATCGCGGCGATGACCAGGGCGTCCACGCCCTGCGTGATCATGTTCTCGATCTGGGAGACCTGCTGGTCCGGGTCGTCCTCGCCGTAGACGAGCTTGGTCTCGTAGCCCTTGGCCTTCAGTTCCTTCTCTACGTTGGCGCCGTCGGAGATCCAGCGCTCGGAGGACTTGGTGGGCATCGCGATGCCGATGGTGGCGCCGTCGTCGCCGCCCTTGTTCTCCTCGCTGCCGCCCTCGCTGTTCTGGCCGCAGGCGGTCAGTGTGAGGGCGAGGGAGGCGGCGGAGGCTACGGCGGCGAGTGCGGCTCTGCGGTTGCGCATGGTCATCATCCTTGATGTGGGTGCAGGGCTCGGTCGGGTGGTGGTGCCGGTATGCAAGAAGCTGAGGGTGGAGCTGAGTCGGAACCGAGTCGGGACTGAGAGCAGACCCGAGAGCAGACCCGAGGGTGGAGCTGAGGGTGGAGCTGAGGGTGGAACGACCGAGAGCAGGTGTGTGGGATTGTGCGCGGCTGTGTCTTCTTTTGTGAAGGGATTTTCCGGAACGTTATGACGAGATCTCGAACCGGTTGAGCGAGCCCGGCAGTCGGGTGCCGAGCGGGGCCATGTCCCCGTCCGCCCCGTGCCGTGCGAGCAGGTCGAGGGCGAGCCGGCCGCGCCGCACCCGCTCCTTGGCGGTGGTCAGCGTCAGTTCCCGCAGGTGGTGGCCGTACGGATAGATCCCGGGCGCCTTGGAGAGACCGAACTTCAGATACAGCGGAGCCCCGCGCCGCACCAGCTCGGCGACCTCGTACATCCGCACGTAGCCGCCGAGGTCGTCGGGGGCCTCGATGTACATGTCCATCGGCGCGGCCGAAACCCGTCTGATCTCGGTCAGATGATCCGGGGTCAGGTCGCTGGGCACGTTGATGGAGTCGGCGCCCAGCCGTTCGTACACCGCGTACGAGGCCGGGTTGACCGGCCCGACGAGCGCCGACAGCTTGAGCGTGGTGTCGGACGGGATGATGCCGGCCATGCGCGCCCGGTGCAGCGTCCACAGCACGCCCTCGTCGGCGACGAGCAGGCATGTGACGCCCAGCTCCGTGGCCCGGACGGCGTCTTCGACGCACCCGGCGACCGCGTCGTGGCCGCGCGCCCGCAGACCCGCGCCGCCCGAGTCGGTCCGGGTGGAGCCGCCGATGTCCCAGGTGCCGCGCGGGCCGGTGAACAGGCAGAGCTCGATGTCGCGTTCGGCGGTGGCCTCGACCATCTCCGTGATCTCGGCGTCGGTCAGCATCCACACACCGCTGCCCTGGCTGATCCGGTGGATCGGCACGTCGAGTCGTGAGGACTCCTTCAGGACCACCCCCAGCGCCTCCGGACCCTCGCAGGAGGGGATCTCGGTGCGCCAGCGGCCGCCGCCCGGGAAGGAGTGCGGCGAGGCATCGGCGGGGTCGAGGGCGGGCGCGGCCAGGCCGAGGGCGGTGAGCGCCTGCTCACCGGGCCTGCGTGCGGCGGCCTTGGCGGCGGAAGCGTCGGTCACAAGCTGTCCTTAGTGTTCGGTATGTCGGACGAAGTTCGCGGCTACAGGCGGGGAGGAGCCCGTACGGATGGGTGTACGCCGGTACGGAGGCCGTCAGGTCGCCCCCGTACCGGCGTACGGCTCAGGGGTGGGCGTCAGGGACGCAGCAGCACCTTGCCGACCTTCGGGTCGCCGGACCCCACCAGCTCGATGGCCTGCTGGAACTGGGCGAGTGGCAGCTCGTGCGTCACCAGCGGCGTCGGATCGAGCAGGCCGGCCGCGAAGACCCGCACCGTGTGCGCCCACGCGTCCGGCGGCGCCCCGAAGACGGTGTGCACCCCGAGCTGCCGTACGACCAGGTCGGTCGGGTCCAGCCCCGCGGCCCCCGGCGCCGGGAGACCGGTCAGCACCAGCCGCCCGCCCCTGCGGAGCAGCCCGGCCGCGGTACGGGCGGCGTCGGCGGACCCGGCGGTCTCGATGACGACGTCGAAGTCGTCGGGGAGGAGCTGGTCCTTCGTCCGGAAGTCGGTCGCGCCGTACTGCCGCGAGAGCGCCTCCCGGTCCCCGCGCGTGCCGACGACCAACAGTTCGCCCGGGGACGCGGCGCGCAGGAACTGCACGGCGAACATGCCGAGCGTCCCGGTGCCGACGACGGCGACCCGCTCACCGGGGCGGGCGTTCGCCTTGAGCGCGGCGGCGGCGATGCAGGCGGCGGGCTCCAGCAGGGCGGCGGCGGTGAGGTCGGCGCCGTCGGGCAGGACGTGCAGGAGGCGGGCGGGCAGCGTCAGCGTGGGCGCCATGGCCCCCGGCTGGGTGAACCCCGTCTCCTCGTACCCCGCCGTGCACAGCGTCGTGTCGCCCGCGTGACAGCGGTCGCAGACCTGGCAGTTGCGGAACCCTTCGCCGACGACCCCGCGCCCGACGAGCGACGCGGGCACCCCGGCGCCGACCCGCTTTACCGTCCCGGACCACTCGTGCCCGGGAGTGAGCGGGTAACGCACGTAGCCCTCGGGCCGGTTGCCCTGGTAGACCTCGCGGTCGCTGCCGCAGATCCCGGCCGCGTGCACCGTTACCAGCGCCTCGCCGGGGCCGGGCTCGCGCGGCTCGTGCGGCACGAGCCGGTGCTCGCCCGGCGCCTCGATGACGACCGCGTCGCTCATGCCTGGGACCCCTTGGGCTTGCGCTGCTCCCAGCCCTCGGCCCACAGGTCGAACCGAGCCTGCTGCTGCGGGAACTCGGCCGCCGCGTCGGTGTCCAGCTCGACGCCGAGGCCGGGCGCGTCGGAGAGGTGGAAGCACCCGTCCTCCGGGTTCACCTGCGGCGCGCCCTTCACGACCTTCTTGATCTCGGAGTCCGCGAAGTCGTTGAAGTGCTCCAGGATCTTGAAGTTCGGGGAGGTGAAGCCGACCTGGAGGCTGGCGGCGGTCAGGACCGGGCCGCCCACGTTGTGCGGGGCCACGAGCGTGTAGTGGGTCTCGGCGGTGGCGGCCAGCTTGCGGGTCTCCCAGATGCCGCCGATGTGGCCGACGTCGGGCTGGATGATGTCCACCGACTGGTCCTCGAACAGCTCCCGGAACTCGATCCGGTCGTGGATGCGTTCGCCGGTGGCGACCGGGATGTCGAGCTTCTCGGCGACCTTCCGCAGCGCCTTGAGGTTCTCCGGCGGAACCGGCTCCTCCAGCCAGGCGGGCTTGAAGGGCGCGAGTTCGCGCGCGAGCCGGACCGCGGTGGAGGGCGAGAACCGGCCGTGCATCTCCAGCATCAGCTCGGCGTCGGGCCCGATCGCGTCCCGCACGGCCTCGATCAGCGACACGGCGTACAGGGTCTGGGCGTGGTCCAGCTCGAAGTGCCCGGTGCCGAACGGGTCGATCTTCAGCGCCCGGTATCCGCGCTCCACGACCCCCTGCGCGGCCTTGTGGTAGGCCTCCGGCGTCCGCTCGGTGGTGTACCACCC
The DNA here is from genome assembly GCF_039539045.1 of Streptomyces marokkonensis. Lineage (NCBI taxonomy): Bacteria > Bacillati > Actinomycetota > Actinomycetes > Kitasatosporales > Streptomycetaceae > Streptomyces > Streptomyces marokkonensis. The sequence goes on along the minus strand of NZ_BAABCQ010000215.1, from coordinate 446 downwards.
GTTGGCGTAGGCCTTCACCTTGTCGGTGACCTTGCCGCCCAGCAACTGCCAGACGGGGACGCCGAGGGCCTTGCCCTTGATGTCCCAGCAGGCCATCTCGACGACGGCGATACCGGACATCACGATCTCGCCGGCGCGGCCGTAGTCGCCGTACTTCATGCGGCGGACCAGGTCCTCGACAGCGAACGGGTCGGAACCGAGAATGTGGTTGGCCTCGGCCTCCTTCAGGTAGCCGACGAGAGCGTCGGTGTGCCCCAGCATCCGGGTCTCGCCGACTCCGGTGATTCCCTCGTCGGTGTGCACCTGGACGTATGTCAGGTTGCGCCACGGCGTCCCGACCACGTGTGTGCTGATTCCGGTGATGCGCACGGCGGCTGCCCTTCGCTATGTTCGATATTTCGTCACTCGTTCGAAATGCTGGCGTGACAGTAAGGAGAGGGTGCTCG